>JAABSK010000114.1 GCA_011390435.1 Desulfobacteraceae bacterium
CCTGATCAGCGATAGCCCAGTTGGTATGTCGATATTTATTTAGAAATTTAATCAATTAATTTTGAGTTTCATTTATTTTGAAATTGCTTTCCCTCATCCCTTTGATATAGCTTCGCCTTTTCGGTTACAGGGGAACAGCACCGATTGGGCTTGGATTGACAGATTGGAATGCTTCGCGTGGACGCAAAATTCCGCTTTACGATTCCCTTGCGTTCTGGTGGGCCTGGGTCAGGCGCTGCTTGATGTATTCGACATCATCTGCATCATACTCATACAGGTCAAAGCAGTAGCCGTCTTCGCCCAGAAGTCCTTCAGGGATCAGGTCGCCTGCTTCATCCGGATCTGTGATCATTTCACCGTAAAAACAGATTGACAGCCATCTTTCCGCAGGATCATCATCAATGACATCCACCATGGCAAAAAGCGACCGGTTTTTCTGGTCTGCATGCCGCGGGCGCAGAGAATAGCTGACGCCAGGCCTTTCGTTAAAGTCAAAAGTGGTGTTTTCAAGGGTTTTCAGGTGGGTGTAAATCTCAATGAATGCCTGGCGGTTTCTGGATTCAGTATCTGTCCAGGCCTCGATAAATGCATCAATTTTTTTCATATGGTTTATTCCTTTATGTGTTTCAGCAGATGTCCCAGTTCAGGGAAAATCAGCGCGTTACAAGCCAGTTTGCAGGCATTGATGCTGCCGGGGAGGCTGAAGACAATGCTCTGACCGATGATGCCGGCTGTTGCCCGTGACAGGATGGCAGCGGCATCGATCTGTTCAAAACTCAGCATGGCAAACAACGTGCTGAACGCGGTGAGCGTTTTTGTGAACATCGGGGTGATGGCTTCGATGGTGACATCTTTGGGGCTGATGCCGGTGCCGCCGGACAGAATAATGACATCCGGACAGATCTTCTGGGTGATGTGCTCGATCAGTTCCCGGATGGCATCAACATCATCGGTAACGGTCTGGTGGATCACCACTTCGTGATTTTCTTTTTTTGCCTGTTTTTTGATCCAGGCTCCGGACGTGTCTTGTGAAATGCTTCGGGTCGTGGAGACGGAAACAATCGCAATCTTAAGGTTTTTCAGCTCTTTTTGCCTGTGCAGCAAAGTACTCATGGGATCAGTCCTGTTCGATAAAGACGCTGTCTTGTTGATCGTGTTCAGTGACCAGCACGCTGATCATCTCCTGGTGTTCGGTGTTGATAGAGATGCCCCTGTAGTCAGCCTGTATGGGCAGCTCTCGGTGGCCTCTGTCCACCAGGATGGCCAGCTCGATTCTTGAGGGCCGGCCAAAGTCCATCAGGGCATCCATGGCCGCCCGGATGGTGCGGCCGGTGAACAGCACATCATCCACAAGGATAATATCCATGTCATCAACGGAAAAAGGGATATTGGACGGCCGTACCGTTGGCTGCCGGCTGATTTTGGTCCAGTCGTCCCGGTACATGTTGATGTCCATGCTGCCAACAGGCAGGGTGACGTTTTCAACCTTTTGAATCTGATCTGCCAGGCGTTTGGCAAGAAAATCTCCCCGGGTCTGGATGCCCACAAGGGCAAGATTGCCGGTTCCTTTATGCTTTTCAATGATCTCATAGGCGATTCTGGTGATGATCCGTTTGAAATCCTGGTCTGTCAGAATGGTTTTTTTCTTTTTCATATCCGCAGTTTTCCCCTGATTAAGCGTGTTTCTGAATCTGTATCATCTTTTTTTATGGTGGGCAACACCTTGATTTTAACTTTAACTTGCGATAATTCAGGGAGAAACACTCATTCTTTTTGGTCGGGACGTTTTGATATGAAAATTGAATGTACTGGTGTGATTCTTGCCGGCGGAAACAATACCCGGCTGCCAGGCAGAAAAAAAACCTTTCGGACGGTCGGGAACCGGGTCATTCTTGAAGCGATTTCCACTGTTTTTGCAGACCTGTTTTCCGAAATCATCATTGTGGTGAACGAGCCGGAAGCGTTTGCCGGACTGGATATGATGGTTGTCACCGATATCATCCCCCACCGGTGTGCCCTTGCAGGCCTTCATGCCGGACTTTTTTACGCGTCCTGCCCCTATGCCTATGTCACGGCATGTGATACCCCGTTTATCAACAAAAAAGTGATCAAACATCTGTTAAACGCTGTCCAGCCAAGGGATGACGTCGTGATTCCCAGAACCGTGGGCGGCCTTGAACCGTTGGCTGCAGTATATTCAAAGCGTTGCCTGCCACGGATTGAGACCAATCTTCAGCAGCATGTTTTGAAGATCAAAAAATTTTTTAATTACCGGAAAGTCAGGGAGATTCCAGTGGATCAGTTAAAACAGCTTGATCCGGATCTGTTTTTCTCCTTTAACGTCAACACACCTGAAGACCTTGAAACCGCCGAACAGATTTTTGAAATGATTGAAAATCAGAATCACGGAAAGGAGAAGATGCAATGAATATGGCCGCCATTCTGGATCAGGTCAAGCAGCACCCGGAGATTCACAGGGCCGGGATGATTTTGTGCCATAACGGTGTGGTCAGACAGACCTCCCGCGACGGACAGGAGGTGACCGGTCTCAAGGTCAGTGTGGATCACGCCATCCTTGACCGGATTGTCAGCGAGCAGAAAAAAACACCCGGTATCGTGGATATCCGGGTGTGGATCAACGAGGACAAAGACCTGGCGGTCGGGGATGATGTGATGTTTATCGCAGTGGCAGGGGATATCCGGGAAACCGTTATCCAGACCCTTACCCAGACCCTGAACCAGATCAAGTCCACCGCCACGTCCAAAACCCAGTTTTTCAAAGGGGAGTGATCATGGCAACCTTTACCCATCTGGATGCAGACGGATCCGTGCGCATGGTGGATGTGGGCCAGAAACCGGAAACGCCGCGAACAGCAGTGGCTGCCGGAAAAGTGTTTATGGAAAAAGAGACACTTGAACGGATTATGGATGCCCGGGTGAAAAAGGGAAATGTACTTGAGACTGCCAGGATCGCCGGTGTGATGGCGGCAAAGAAAACATCAGACCTGATTCCCATGTGTCATCCGCTGAATATCACCCATGCCCGGGTGGATTTTACTGCTGATGCCCAAAAGACTGCCATTGATATTGAAGCCACTGTGTCTTTGAGCGGCAGGACCGGTGTTGAAATGGAAGCATTGACAGCTGTTTCCGTTGCCGCCCTGACCGTATATGACATGTGCAAATCCTATGACAGGGCCATGCGGATTTCAGATATTCACCTGAAATCCAAATCAGGCGGCAAAAGCGGACCCTACCACGCACCGTCATGATGATTTTTCCTGACCAATTGCTCTGGCTGGGCCTGGGATTTGCCATCGGCTGTGTGGTGTGCGCCGTGCTTGTCAGGTCCTGGGGCTGGTTTGTCGCCAGAAAACTGCACCACGTGTCCAATGCGGCCCTGCTTGAGAATAGCACCCGGTTTATGGATCTGGCAGACCGCTATTTTGCGACCTATACCAGGGAAGCGAAAAAAGATTTTGATATCAAAGGGGATGAAATTCTCAGGACGGTTGAACCGGTCAGGCAGATGCTGGACAAATATGAAGCCCGCCTGAACACGATGGAAAAAGATCGGGAGAAGGCATTTGGCAGCATTTCCGAGCGGTTGATGGAAATCGGCCGGACCCAGTCGCTGCTTTCCATGGAAACCGCCAATCTTGTCAAGGCACTGAGGGTTCCCCATGTTCGTGGCCGATGGGGGGAAAATACCTTGAAGCGGGTGGCTGAACTTGCCGGAATGGCAGACCATTGCGATTTTGTGGAACAGGTGTCAACCAGCGGCGGAAAAGGGGCTGTCCGGCCGGATATGGTGGTGACCCTGCCGGAAAACCGTAAGATTGTCATTGATTCAAAAGTACCGCTGATGGCCTATCTGGATGCTCTTGAAGCGCCGGACGAAGCCCAGCACCGGGAACGGATGAAAGAGCATGGACGGCAGGTGATGCAGCACATTTTAAATTTGTCGTCAAAACAGTATTTTGAGCAGATTTCCCCCAGTCCGGAGTTTGTTGTCCTGTTTATTCCAGGGGAGAATTTTTTTGCCGCAGCGTTGAGCGTGTATCCGGACCTGATCGAAAAAGGAGTTGAAAAAGGGGTGATCCTTGCCACACCCACCACCTTGATTGCCTTGCTCAAGGCAGTTTCCTATTCATGGAAGCAAAAAGCAGGCTACGAGAATGCAGAAGCGATTCACAGTCTTGGAAAAGAGCTGTTTTCAAGGCTTTGCAGCATGACGTCAAACATGAATCAGCTGGGGTCAGACATTGAAAAATGCGTGGCCAGCTATAACCGGACTGCCGGTGCCATGGAAACCCGGGTCATGTCGACAGCCAAAAAGCTTCAGCGCCTTGAAGTATCTTCCAGATCCATGGAGGATGTCCGGATACTGGAGGATGAAAATACTTTTGTGAAACCCTATAATACGCGGTATCGAGATGATGAATATTAAAACCGGTTTTTTGATGTGGCTGTGCAGGTTATGGATCATGGCCTGGGTGTTTACCGGATGTTTTCCCGGTCCACGGGAACTTCCTGATGAAAGTGTTTTTTTGACAAAGCTGCAGCCTGCCCAGTACCCGGATTTTACTGACACGCTGGAGATGCCGGGACTTTTGGACGCGGTTGATGAAAGCCTTCTTTACTTTGGAAAAGTTCCGTTGGACCGCCAATATACCTATGCAGATGATACGTATACCGCAGCTCATATGATCAAAACCCTTGAGTTTTTTCAGCAGGTTATCAAGAATCCTGACCCGGAAACAGATATCAATGCGTTGATCCGATCGCATTTTCAGGTGTATGAATCCACTGGGAATACAGACGGACAGGTTGTGTTTACCGGGTATTACGAGCCTGTCTACCCAGGATGCCTGACCCAGAGTGATACCTGTCCGTATCCGATTTACGGGTTGCCGGATGATCTGTTTTCGATCAACCTGTCTGACTTTTCACGAACCTACGCGGGCCATCGGCGTCTGATGGCCCGCGTGGACAGTGAAAAAAAGCAGGTAATGCCCTATTATTCCCGGCAGCAGATCAATGCTGTTCCGGATTTTCATCTGCGGGCAACGCCGGTGGCCTGGCTTGAAAGCCGTATCGACCGATTTTTCCTTGAAATTCAGGGTTCAGGGCAGGTGGTGCTGGATACCGGGGAACATTTGCGTATTCATTATTTGGGAACCAATGGCAATGCCTACACTTCCATCGGCCGCTACCTGATCGATCAAGGCGAGATTGCAAAAGAAGAGATGTCCATGCAGGCCATACGGCAGTGGCTGGAGCGCAATCCCGACCGGATGGATGAGGTTTTGCACCAAAATGACAGTGTTGTCTTTTTCAAGGCAGGCCAGGACGGGCCATACGGAAGTCTTGGCGTTCAGGTGACACCGTTTCGATCCATTGCCACAGATCCTGCTGTTTTTCCCAGAGGCGGGCTGTGTTTTGTCCGGACACGGCTGCCGGACCGGTATCGGATCAACCCGTTGAAAGTATGGGAAGACACTGCTTTTTTTGCCATGAACCAGGATGCGGGTGGCGCAATCAAAGGCCCTGCACGGGCGGATATTTTCTGCGGCACCGGCAATTATGCCGAATTTACCGCCGGTCATATGAACACGCCGGGACAGCTGTTTTTCCTTGTGTTAAAGCAGCGTCCTTAGAGCCAGTCCACACTGTCCGGACTGAAGCAGATCATGATGCATTTGCCCGGATAAAGTCCGGATATGCTGATCTGGTCCGGGTTCAGCCGAAGGGAGAAGGTCAGATCCTGTACCGCGATGTCGGTTAAAACCGTATTGCTCTTGTCCAGCTGCATGGAGATGATTTTCCCGGACAGGCGGTTTTCTGCTGGTTGATCCAGGCGCTCTGTCCTTTGCTGACGGTCTGCCGGACAGTCAGGGGATTCAACAGAGAGGGCATCCTGTCGGATGACAGCAATGCTGTGTGGTTTTTGCGGCGCCCTGAGCAGGACGTGCTGGCCGGTATCCAGGTGTTTTTTCAGAAAACTGGTGCCAGACGTTTCATACGGTCCAGGAATGATGTTTTCAATGCCCATGGCAAAAACAGCGGTGTTGTATATGCTCAGCTGCGTGTCTGTCACGGCATTGAGCCATTGCCGGTCGTGGCTGGCAATCACAAGGGTTGTACCCCATTCTTTCCGGGCGTTGAGAGCGGCGTTGCGGATCAGTTCGGCACTGTTTGCATCCACACTGGCCACAGGTTCGTCCAGCAGCAGTACCTGGGGGCGCAAAATCAATCTGGCAGCCAGCGCCACCCGCTGGGCCTCTCCTCCGGACAATTGGTGCCAGGGTCTTGGGGCAAATGCTTCAGGCGCAAGCCCGACACCCATGAGGGCTGTGCTGACCCGCTGGTCAAGATCAGCCCGGTCGTTACGGATTTTCAGGCCATAGGCAACATTTTCAAAAACCGTCCGTTTCAGCAGGCAGGGACTCTGGGTCAGCAGGGTGATTTTTGACCGCACTGCCGGTGAAAAGCAATATTCTTTTTTCCCGTTGTACAGGATGGTTCCGCAGGCTGGTTTCAAACAAAATGCCAGAAGCTTGAGCAGGGTGCTTTTCCCACTGCCGTTGGGGCCGACAAGACCGGTGATCGTGCCGCTTTCGATGGTCAGATGATCAATATTCAACACATTGATCCGGCCATAATTCAGGCGGACATTCTGTAAATCATATGCAGGGATGGTATGTGTCATTGTTTTCGTAAAAAGGACAGGGACAGGTTGACGATAAATGCAATGAGGATCAGGATCAATCCCAGCGCAATGCCGTCGGCAAACTGCCCCTTGTTGGTTTCAAGGGCAATGGCCGTGGTAATGGTGCGGGTGTGATATTTGATGTTGCCGCCGACCATCATCGAGATTCCCACTTCAGTCATGACCCGGCCGTAAGCAGTGACTGCGCCTGCCAGGATGCCATAGCGGACTTCCCACAGGCAGGTGAGAAGGATATTCCGTTTACCGGCCCCCAGTGTGACCAATGTCAGTTTCAGGTTTTCATCAATGCCTTCGATGGTGGATGCGGTGATGGCGGCAACAATGGGAAAGGCCAGGATGGTCTGCCCAATGGCAATGCCGGTCAGGGTGAACAGAAAACCAAAGTCTCCCAGCGGGCCTTTGTGGGTGATCAGGGCATATACCACAAGACCGATAAACACAGTGGGCAGTGACAGCAGGGTGTCCAGAAGGGTTCGAAGGTGTTTTTTGCCTTTAAAATCAAAATAGCCGATTAAAAATCCGCAGGGCAGGCCGGTTCCGAGGCTGAGGGCCATGGAGCCGGCTGAAACTTTCAAGGTTGCGAAAACAGCGCTCCAGGTTGAATCGTCTCCAGTGATCAACAGTTCAATGGCTTTGATCAAACCTGCCGCAATAAAATCCATGATATCCTTATTTCAAGGGTTATTCAGCATTGGGAATGAACAGCTTTTCTCCCAGAAGCCTGAAATCTCTTATCAGATCCTGGGCGGTTTGGGAAGCCATCCATCTGGAAAACTGCAGGGCCAGATCATACTCAGCTTTGTCACAATTGGCCGGGTTCAGGGTCAGGACGCTGTACTGGTTGAGCAGGATTCCATCCCCTTCTACCAGAACCTTCAGGAGCGGGTTCCCGTTTTTCTGGGACTGGTATTTGATGTAGGTGCCTCTGTCTGTCATGGTGTAGCCGTTTTTTTCTTCACAGATGGTGATGGTTGCCAGCATGCCCTTACCCACCTGAAGGTACCAGGCTTCTTTTTCCGGAAGGGGGTTGTCTGTGGCTGCCCACAATGCCTTTTCTTTTTTATGGGTTCCAGAGTCATCTCCGCGGCTGACAAAGACGGCTTTTTGGGCACGGATCGTTTCCAGTG
>JAABSK010000115.1 GCA_011390435.1 Desulfobacteraceae bacterium
CCCGGGGAGCAATGATTGAAACCTTTAATGATCACAGAATTGCCATGGCGTTTTCCATTCCAGGACTGATGATTCCGGGAATGGAGATTGAAAATGAATCCTGCGTTGAAAAATCTTTTCCCAATTACTGGGATCTGTTTGATGCACTATGAAAATATTTTTGATCGGCTACCGGTGCACCGGTAAAACCACGGTTGGCAAAGCACTGGCAGCAAAACTGGGTTTTGGGTTTATTGATACGGATGAACAGATCCGGTTTCAGGCAAAATCGAGCATATCCGCACTGGTGGAAGCCAGGGGATGGGAACGCTTTCGCCAAACTGAAAAACAGGTCCTGCTGCAAACCATTCATCTGCACAACCAGGTGATTTCCACGGGTGGCGGGATCATTCTGGATGAAGAAAACCGCAGATATCTCCATGACAACGGGACCTGTATCTGGCTGAATGCAGATCCTGACATCATTGTGCAGCGCATGAAAACCGATGCAAATACTCCGGGATCACGGCCGGCACTCACCGATATGGATCTGGAGCAGGAAACCCGGACGCTTCTGGACCTGCGAAACCCGCTGTATGAAGCGATTGCCCACATGAAAGTGGACACCGGCCAGCACGCACCCGAGCAGATTATTGAAACCCTATACAGGAGACTTGTATAATGTCTGGCAGCAGTTTTGGTAAAGCCTTTAATATTACGACCTTTGGGGAATCCCACGGCAGGGGCCTGGGAGTTGTCATCCAGGGATGCCCGCCCGGGCTTTATCTGGATGAAAGCCTTGTTCAGTCTGCTCTGGACAAACGCAAACCTGGAAGCGGAATTGCCGGAACCACACGCAAAGAACCAGACCATCCCGTTATCGCATCCGGTATCTTTGAAAACCGAACAACCGGCACACCCATTATGATATGGATTGAAAACACAGATGCCAGATCAAAATCCTATGACCAGATCAAATCCCTTTACCGGCCGGGGCATGGGGATTTTACCTATCAGGCAAAATACGGTATCCGGGATTACCGGGGCGGTGGCAGGTCTTCAGCCAGGGAAACCGCAGCCCGGGTGGCGGCAGGCGCAGTTGCCCAGCTGGTACTTGATTCAATGGGAATCTGTGTCCAAAGCTTTACACTGGCCCTTGGCGGTATTGTGGCCACAAAAACCGATGAGCTGCATCTGAAAAACAACAATATGCTGCAATGCCCTGACCCTGAAGCTGCACAAAAAATGGTGGAGAAGATCACCATTGTCAAAGAACAGGGAGATTCTCTGGGCGGTGTTGTTCAGGTAATGGCCACAGGTGTGCCGGCCGGCATCGGCGATCCGGTATTTGATAAACTGGATGCCGACATCGCCAAGGCGCTGATGAGTATTGGCGCTGTCAAAGCCGTTGAGATCGGGGCAGGTGTTGAGGCGCCTTCCATGACAGGATTTGAGCATAACGATCAGATTCTGCCGGATGGGTTTGCATCCAACCATGCCGGTGGAATTCTTGCCGGAATCTCCAATGGTGATGACATTGTCGCACGGGTGCATGTCAAACCCATACCATCAATTCTAAAACAGCAAGATACCATTGATACAAACGGCCGGCCTGCAAAAATCTCCACCAAAGGGCGTCATGATATCAGTGCCATCCCCAGAATCAACAAGGTCTGTGAGGCCATGATGGCAATCGTCCTCACAGACCATATTCTCAGACAAAAATCAGTGAACAGCCGAGGTGGTGTTATTTTTTAACGATATCCGCCTCAAGCCGGTCTGAAATCTCCAGTGCCTGGGTCAGGGAATCATTGATCCTGAACAATTGGATTTTCAGGGTTTTCAATGAAGCAGCAGTGGCTGAAATTTTTTCAGTTCCGGAAAGAAGGGCGGCAATACTGCTGGATTTGTCTGCAAAAGCGGTCAGCCGTTCGCTGAAATTAACAATTTCCCTTGCCCATTTATCCCTTTCTTCTCTGGAAAGTTCGATGTTGGCATTGTCGGTGCCATTAATGAGGTGATCGATTTGATAATCCTGAGGGTCTGCAATGATTTCATACATGGGAATACTCCTTTAAAAATTACCAATGATCAAGGATAGGAAACCAAAGCGATTTCGTCAAGGCTAACCTTCAGATAATAAGAACGATACCAAATCCCCCCGCGTATACAGGATGTTCAGAACAGAAAAATAAAATGTGTATTTTGCATCCAGTATCCGCCTTTCTGCAGAAACCAGCAGTGTGTTGGCATCCATCATGTCAATACTGTCTGCCATGCCATATTGAAACTGCATCTGTACGGCGTTGAAGTTTTCCTGAGAAGCCTTGAGTTCGTCCGCCAGGTTGATCAGGGTGTTCTTGGCAGTGGTATAACTGAGAAAAGAGGTTTGAGAATCCAGAATCACTTCTTTTTTCTGGAGTTCCAGGGCGTTTTTTGCTTTCCGATGATCTGCAATGGCCTGTCGGATCTGGGCCCGTCGCAACCCACCGTCAAACAGGGTTAACACAAGCTCACCTGAAACATACAGATCTTCAGTGTCGGATTTTACATCCCGGCCCATAATCTCATACTCCATATCGGTTTCCCTGTATCCGCCTTCCAGAGAAATACTGGGCCAGTAGCTGCTCTTTTCATACCGGATGGTTTTTTCGGCGATTTCGAGATTTTTCAGGGCTTCTTTGATTTCAGGCCGGTGAACAAGGGCATATTCTTCAATTTCCGCCCGGGTGCAGGTATAGTTTTCAATTGCAGCAATCTCTTCCCGTTGAAGATCAAAATCCGTATCGATATTGACCAGGTTATGGAGAGCCGCTTTTGCGTTGTGCACACCATTTTCAGCCTTTACCAGTTCAGTCCTGGCTTTGGACAATTCCGCCTCTGCCCGGTATAAAGCAGTTTTGGTCACATTGCCCACGTTTAATTTTTCGTGAACCGCATTTCTGTGGGTCTCCAGTCGACGGACATCAGACTGGGCAATCTCAAGAAACCGCTGGGCACTTAAAATATTGTAATAGGTCTTGGCCACCTGCAGCAGGTATTGAGAACGAACACTTTCAAGCTGGTATTCCCTGCTTTCAATACCTTTTCGGGTTACATCCAGAGCAATCAGCTCTTTTCCGTTCAGGGTAAATGACTGGGTCAGACTGACACCGGTGGTCAATGTGTCCGGCAGTGTCATATCTGCGTCCTTGTAACGCGTCATTTTGCCATAGGTGGACAGTCGCGGTATCAGAACGGAAAGCGCCCTGGCTTTTTCCTGCTGTGCAATATAAACGTCATCTTCAGCTATTCGGATGGTCTGGCTGTGTTCATTGGCAATTTTTCCCAGATCAAACAGCGAATACAGTGTTTTACTGTCTGCTGGTTGCAGTGTTACGCACAGACAACAGACAACCGCACAAAAATACAATCCTATTTTACCCATTGCAAAACCTCATCAATTGAAAATCAAAAAAACCAGGTAACATTAGTATGAATTCCATGGTTTCGTCAAGGTTCCATCACGGATCCAGGGTATTTAAAATATCAAAATCTGTCCTTTAAGGTCAAAACCATGATATATAAAATCGTTACAGCGATTCATGCATGGATAAATATCGTATTTTATGATATGAAGCATCCAAAATTATGTAACCAATTGTAATCAAAGCACAGGAGAATAAAACAATGGTATCCATACCCAAAACGGCATTTGAGGATCTGGCACTGATCCGGCAGGGAAAAGTCCGGGATATTTTTGATGCACAAGACGCACTTTTAATGGTGACCACAGATCGCCTTTCCGCTTTTGATGTTGTCCTGCCCGATGAAATACCGGACAAAGGAAAAGTGCTGAACCAGATCTCTGTATTCTGGTTCAAAATGATGGAACCGCTGGTTAAAAATCATATGATTACCACAGATGTCACCAAATACCCCGCCGCTTTCCAGAAATATGCCGCTGCGCTGGACAAACGAAGCATGCTGGTCAAAAAAGCCGAACCCATGCCGGTGGAATGCATTGTCCGGGGTTATATCAGCGGTTCAGGATGGAGTTCTTACTGTAAAGAAGGTCATGTCTGCGGTATTGAGCTGCCCACAGGCCTCAGAGAATCCGACAAACTGAGCCAGCCGCTGTTTACTCCCTCCACCAAGGCCGAAGTCGGAGACCATGATATTAACATCAGTTTTGAAAAAACCATCGATATCATTGGCAGGCAAAAAGCTGAAATGCTCCGGGATCTGAGTATTTCCATATATCTGAAAGGTGCTGAATATGCCCTTTCAAAGGGGATTATCATTGCAGACACCAAATTTGAATTCGGTATTCTGGACAATGAGATTATCCTGATCGATGAAATCATGACGCCGGATTCTTCACGATTCTGGCCACAGGACACCTATGAGCCGGGCAGGGGACAGCGCTCTTTTGACAAGCAGTCTGTGCGCGACTGGCTGACAGGCTCAGGATGGGATAAAACACCCCCAGGGCCACGGCTGCCCGAAGCGGTCATCCAGACCACAGCCGATACATATAAAGATATCTACAAACGTTTGACAGGCCAGGATGTCTGAACGCTTTCAGAAAATCTCAATCGATGATCTTGATCTGACAGATCAGCGATACCGGATATCATTTGAAAAACCGGATATTGATGCGCTGGCCGGGTCGATAGAGTCTGCCGGTCTGATCTGTCCACCCGTGGTCAGGCCGGCAGGCCAGGGATATGTGATTGTTTCCGGATTCAACCGGATTGAGGCGATTGTCCTGAACCGGGAAAACACATTTTTTGCCAGGGTGCTGCCACAGGATACCCCAGAGTCCAGATGCCATGTCATGGCGATCACCGCCCTTGCATTTCAGCGCCCCCTGACCCATGCAGAGCTGATCATCGCGGTCCGGCGCCTGAGCCGCTTCTATCCCATGGACACACTGGCGCAAAAATCCAGGACCATCTTCAACACCCGGTTGAATGCAGGGTTTTTGCAAATGCTTTTATCCATTTCCCATCTTCCGGACATAGCACTGGATCTGATCCACAATGGATTGTTATCCATCAAAGCTGCCCAGCGGATACTGGGACTGAAAACCCACGAAATTCAACCGGTCTTAACACTGTTTTCACAGATGAAGGCCTCTGCAAGCAAGCAGCTTGAAATCATCACCTGTCTTACAGAAATCAGCAGAAGAGACAACATTGCCCTGGCTGATATCCTGAACCAGCAGCAGATTCAGGTTGTCCTGGCAGATCAGGATTTCCCGCCAGGGGTCAAAACCAATCTGGTGCGCACAATTTTATACCAGATCCGTTTCCCCAGCATCGCAACAGCACAGCAGGAAATGAAAAAACAGATTGCAGCGTTGAAACTGGGACCTGGAATCAGCGTTGTTGTCCCGGAAAATTTCGAAAGCCCCGGTAAAAGCGTTTCATTTGAATTTAAAAGTCCTGAGGAATTTGAAGCCCGTCTTCAAGCCCTGAAAACTGCTGCCCAGACTCCGGCATTTAGCGCACTGTTTCATCTATGAAAATCCAGACCCTTTTTATTGACACCATGGTTGCCATGGATGAAGATGTTACACACATGATCTCCGCTCTTGACATCCCCCCCCAGATCATATCAGACCCAGCCATAGTGTATCAGCAGATCAATTCTGCTGATGATCCGGTTTCAGCGGCCAAACAGGTCCTGTATATCACCCGGAACAAAGGTGCTGTGGTCAAAGCCTGCCCCGGCACCTGCGAATACATCTGCTGTGACTATACGATTTTACATACAGCCACCTTCTGCACCATGGACTGTTCATACTGCATTCTGCAGGCCTATTTTCATCCACCAGTGCTGCAGTACTTTGCTGGGCTGGATCAACTTAAAACCGCATTGACGTCTGTGTTCAGCCAGCCGAAAATCCATCGGATCGGGACTGGAGAATTTACCGACTCTCTGATCTGGGAAAAAATCAGTTTGATGCCTGAATTTCTGGTAAACCTTTTTTCCCGGCAGGATCGCTGTGTATTGGAACTGAAAACCAAAACCGTGAACATTCAATCCCTCTTGAACCTGAATCATAACGGTAAAACTATTTTATCCTGGTCATTGAATACTCCGCAGGTGATCCAGCAGCAGGAAAGGGGAACCGCTTCCCTGTCTGCCCGGCTTGCAGCAGCCCGGACAGCTGAACAGAATGGATATCCCCTGGCGTTTCACTTTGATCCCCTGGTGCTGTATCCAGGATGCAGGCAGGCGTATCAAACAGTCATCAGGCAGTTGTTTGAGGCTGTCAGTGCCAGCAGCATTGTCTGGATCAGCATTGGCAGTTTCAGGTTCATGCCCGCATTAAAGCCGATTATTGAAAATCGTTTTGACCGCTCCACGATCTGTTATGGTGAATTTATCTGCGGCCTTGACAATAAAATGCGTTATTTCAAACCGCTGAGAATTCAATTGTATCAAGCTGTTATCGCCTGCATCCGTCAATATGCGCCGGATGTGATGGTGTATTTTTGTATGGAAGATGAGCAGGTGTGGCAGGAATGCATGGGGTTTTATCCTGAAAAAGAGGGGCAGCTCGGGCAGATGCTGGATCAAAGCGCGGTTGAGCACTGCCGACTGGATTTTCGCATGCTGAAATCGCCGCAATATCGTTAAACAGCATTTTTTCACCCAAAAAAACCATCCAGACCGACCACCCCTGAAGGGATTTGTGCCTGGATGGTTTTTTTATGATTGATCGTGATGCACTATCCTTTTTCTGAGTTCACCCGTTCGATCACCTTCTGGGCCAGTTCAGGCGGAACCACATCATATTGCGCAAACTCCATGGTAAAGGTTCCCCTGCCGCCGGTCATGGAACTTAAATCCGGTGCATATCGAAGAATTTCAGCCATGGGAACCAGTGCGTTGATGATCTGTTTATCATCTTCGGTATCCATGCCCAGAACTCTTCCGCGCCGGGAATTCAGATCACCCATGATGTCTCCGGTGCTGTCTTCAGGAACTTTCACCGCCACTTTCATGATCGGCTCAAGCAAGGTGGCCTTGGCATCTGCTGCTGCATTTTTAAACGCCAGCGACCCTGCCATTTTAAACGCCATTTCAGATGAGTCAACCGAGTGATACGATCCGAAATCAACCGTTACCCTGAAATCTACACAGGGAAAACCTGCCAGAATGCCGGTCTGAGATGCTTCTCTTACACCGGCTTCCACCGCAGGAATATAGTTTTTGGGAATCACGCCGCCGACAATTTTATCAACAAATTCAAACCCGGAACCACTGGGAAGGGGTTCGAGTACAATCCAGCAGTCACCGTACTGGCCATGTCCGCCAGATTGTTTTTTATGTTTTCCCTGAACCCGGACCTTTTTCTTAAAGGTCTCACGATACGCCACCTTCGGCGTTTCGATATTCATGCCCACATTGAATTTTCTCTGGATCTTTTCAGCAGTGATTTCTATATGTACCAGACCTCTGCCGGACAGGATGGTCTGTTTGGTTTCTTCGTCGCGCTTGAGCATGAGTCCAGTGTCTTCTTCAAGAATTTTCCGGATTGCCTCATGGATTTTGTCTTCATCACTTTTGGCTTTTGGAGAGATGGCAAAAGAGATTACCGGCGGCATGGGAGCCGGTGCCGGAATCTGAATATCCTGTCCATTGGTCAGGGTATCACCGGTCAGGGTGGATTTGAGTTTTGCCACAGCCACAATTGCACCAGGCACTGCCCGGGTAATGGTCTTCTGCTCTTTGCCGGCAATTTCAAGTAATTGTGAAAACCGTTCCTTGGTATCTTTTGTGGTATTCAAAACCGTGCCTTCCTTGCCCAGTGTTCCGGAAATCACCCTGAAAAGCGACAGGCGACCGGCATAGGGGTCGACAATGGTATTGAACACAAA
>JAABSK010000116.1 GCA_011390435.1 Desulfobacteraceae bacterium
AAGGGGACATCTGTCTGCTGGCAGATCATTTTGCCCAGCGCATGGCTGTGGAGCTGGGAAGGCAGTCACCGCCTGAGCTGGCCTTGAGTGCGCAGAAAAAACTTTTATCCCATTCATGGCCGGGAAATATCCGGGAACTGAAAAATGTGGTGGAACGGGCAGTGTACAAATCCGATACCCATGTGATCACCCGGATCGATTTTGATCCGTTTCAGTCTCCTGCAGGCTGGGAGCTGGCATCGGCACCACCCACATCTGATACACGGGTTCACGCTGGTGACAGCAGCAGCGGCAGTGCTGAAAAACCTTTCAAAGCAGCAGTGTCAGAATTTGAATGCCAGCTTTTGTCCCAGGCATTAAACGCCTGCCGCTTTCATCAGAAGCAGACCGCTGAAAAGCTGGGCCTGACGTATGATCAGTTAAGGGGGCTGATGAAAAAATATGCGGACCAGCTATAAGGGCATCAGCCTTTTAACGCCTTGATGCGTTTGATATCTTCGGTTTTTCCCAGCATCATCAAGACATCCGTGGGTTTAATCACAAAATCGGCAGGGGGAACCAGGATAAAATTGTCTGGGTACTGCTCTTTGATGGCAATGATATGCACGTTGAATCTGGCTCGCAGATTGATCTCTTTCAGGTTTTTTCCGGTAAATTCATCCGGCGGGCCGATGTGTACCAGATCAAACCCTTTTGACAGCGGCATGAAATCCAGGATATTCGGCCGGGAAAGGCCTTGGGAAATGCGAATGGCCACATCCCGCTCCGGGTGGATAACCTCGGTGGCCCCCACTTTTTTTAAAATTTTCCCATGATCGCTATCCAAAGCCTTGACCAGGATTTTTTTGACTCCGATTTCACTCAGGTGCAGGCAGATCAGGATACTGATACTGATCTTTGTTCCGGTTGAAACAATCACCCCGTCCATGGATTCCAGGCCAAGGCCGTTTAATTTTTCCCGGTCTGTGGCATCCAGAACCACCGCTTCAGTGCAGAATGCATCAATGGCCTGAATCCGGAATTTGTCCGTATCAATGGCAATGACTTCGTTTCCATCTTCATACAATGCTTTGGCAGCATAAAAACCAAAATTTCCCAATCCAATGACAGTAAATTGTTTCATGGTGTTGTCCTTTATCCGATCATCATGTTTTCTTCAGCCCGCTCATATCCGCGGGTCGGGCTTTTGCCGACAATAACATACGAGAAGGTCAGAATGCCCACCCTTCCGATAATCATGGTGATGATGATCCAGAGCTTTCCCCAAAAACTCAGCTCGGATGTGATACCCATTGACAGGCCCACCGTTCCAAATGCAGACACCACCTCAAAAAGATGTGCGATAAAAGAGCCGCTCAACCGGTGATTTGAAATGGTTTCCTGGGCCAGCATCAGAAACAGAACCAGGCTGATGATGCCCATGGAAATCAAAACCAGGGTGGTGCTCCGGGAAATGGACTCTTCAGGGATGCTTTTTTTAAACAGGTTGATCCGCTGCATTCGGCGCACCCGGCTGATGATACTGGCTGTCATGATCGCCAGTGTGGTGGTTTTGACACCGCCGCCGCATGATCCGGGCGAGGCCCCGAAAAACATTAAAAAGATCATCATGAACAGGGTGGCTTCGTTCAAGGCTGAAATATCCACAGTATTGAACCCTGCCGTCCGGCAGGTGATCGACTGAAAAACCGATATCAGAATCTGGCTGCCAAAAGATTTTCCAGCCAATGTCCCTTGATGTTCCAGTACGGCAAATCCGACGGCACCGGCAGTGATCAGTATTCCGGTGGTCACCAGTACGGTTTTGAGCTGAAGCGTGAATTTGAACCGTTTTTTCTTCCGCAGTTTCAACCAGTTCTGCAGTTCGTAGAGTACTGAAAAACCGATTCCGCCGATAACGATCAGGCTTGCAACGGTTGCGTTTAAAAGAAAACTGTTGCCGCCGCTGACAAGGCTGTCGGAAAACAATGAAAACCCGGCATTGCAAAAAGCGGAAATAGAATGAAAAACAGCAGTGTAGGCCGCCTGGTGCAGCGGAAGGGTCCGGCACCAGAACAGGGTGAGTAAAACAGCACCGACAGTCTCAACGCACAGTGTAATCAAAACGATGTTTTTGACAACTTTTAGAATATCAACCTGAGGGGTGTGGATAAGCATGTCCTGCACCGCCATTCTCTGGTGAAAAAACATTTTCCTGCCAGCCATTTTAAACAGGAGGACCGAAAGGGTCATCACTCCCAGCCCGCCGATCTGAATCAGCACCAGGATCACCACCTGGCCGAACCGGCTGAAGACCGTTCCGGTGTCCACCACAATCAATCCAGTGACACAGACAGCGGAAGTTGCCGTAAAAAAAGTGTCTATCCAGGACAGGGGATCGGTTTGGACGGAAACCGGCAGTTTCAGTAAAAGGGTTCCTGCCAGAATCGCCAGCAGAAAACTCGACAGAATCAATGCTGCCGGGTGCTGTTTCATCAGCCATCTGGTATCGCTCATGCCATATCCTTATGGAGCAACTGCCGACCGAATGGATAAAACAGGCAGTCTGGTAATGATCGTTTAAATCCGGTTGATGGGCACATTGGCCAGAAGCTCTTCGATGACATCATCCATAAGCTGGCTGTACCGGCCTTCCGGGACCGCTGTGTTGCAGGACCTGCAACAGAATAAAATCCTGGTTCAGGTCCTTTTGATATGCAGCCTTCCGCCGCATTCCTGACAGCGTTCTTTTATATCTGCAGGCATTTTTTTATCCTTTATCTTTTGAATTCTTGCGGATAAAATAGGCGCAAAAATTGAAAAAGTCAAAACCAAATCCACAGCACGGTATGAAACTTCAGGCAGACGGAGGTCCAGTTGGAAGAAACATCGGCACTGACAGCGGAAAACAGATATAAACGCCATTATCCCATTAGCTGGGAGCAGCTGCATCGGGATGCAAGAGCCCTTGCGTGGCGCCTTCATGAAAAAAAGCTTTCCTGGAAAGGGATTGTGGCCATCACCCGGGGCGGCCTTGTGCCTGCGGCTGTCATTGCCCGGGAGCTTGATATCCATTATATTGATACGGTCTGCATCACCAGTTATGACTGGCAGGAGCAGGGAAAGGCCCGCATTCTTAAGGCAGTTGAAGGTTCAGGAAGTGATTTGCTGCTGATCGATGATCTTGTGGATACCGGCGCTACCGCAAAGGTCGTTAAAAAAATGCTGCCTGAGGCATTTTTTGCCACGGTTTATGCCAAGCCGGCAGGAAAGCCACTTGTGGATGCCTATGTGACAGAAGTCAGCCAGGACACCTGGATTCTGTTTCCATGGGACTCTGAATCCCGGTTTGTCAAGCCCATTGCCGGGAAATAGACAGCCGGTGTCTCCCGGCCTGAAAACTGCACCAGGCCGGGAGTGATCATGATTATTGCGTTTTATTGATGATGTTCCGGTGGGCCATCAGCCGGATGGCATTGATCTTGATAAACCCTTCTGCATCTTTCTGGTTGTATCCGCCTTCAATGTCCATGGATGACAGATCCTGGTTGTAAAGGGATGACGGGCTTGTTCTGGCAACCGGATAGGCCACGCCTTTATAGAGTTTCACAGTGACTTCTCCGTCAATCACTTCCTGGCTCTTGTCGATGGCGGCCATGAGAAAGTCCATTTCAGGGCTGAACCAGAACCCGTTGTATACCAGTTCGGCAAATTTGCCTGACAGCATGTCCCGCAGCCGCATAACCTCCCGATCCATGGCAATGCCTTCAAGGTCCTTGTGGGCCTGGTGCAGAATCGTACCGCCGGGGGTTTCATAAACCCCCCGTGACTTGATGCCCACAAACCGGTTTTCCACCATGTCCAGGCGGCCAATGCCGTTTTCCCGTCCCATCTGGTTCAGGTATTCAAACAATTCCAGGGGGTCGGTTTTGACGGTGTTGTCATTCAGGTTTGTCACTGTGACAGGAATACCGTTCTTGAATTCAATTTTGATTTTTGTGGGTGTGTCCGGGGCGTTTTCAGGAGAAACCGTATGGGAATAAATGCTTTCATCACATTCCTGGCCCGGATCTTCCAGAATGCCTGCTTCATGGGAAATATGCAGCAGATTGTCATCTTCGCTGTAGGGTTTTGCCGCAGACTGTTTGGTGGGAATGCCATGGTGTTTCGCATAATCAAGCAGATCGGTCCGGCCCTTGAATGTGTTGAGAAATGCGGTGTTCTTCCAGGGCGCAATCACTTTGATTTTCGGGTTCAGGGCGTAATAGGACAGTTCAAAACGCACCTGGTCATTGCCTTTGCCGGTGGCACCGTGGGAAACATATTGTGCCCCCACCTGCCGGGCAAGTTCAATCTGTTTTTTGGCGATAATGGGTCGGGCAATGGCAGTTCCCAGAAGGTAGCGGCCTTCATAAATGGTGTTGGCCTTGTACACCGGAAAGATGTAATCAGTGACAAACTCTTTGCGCATATCTTCGATAAAAACCCTGGACGCACCGATTTGGAGGGCTTTTTTTTCAGCAGCGTCAAAATCTTCCTGCTGGCCGATGTTTGCCATATAGGCAAATACTTCATACCCTTCTTCCAGCAGCCATTTTAATATCACAGAGGTGTCAAGACCCCCTGAATAGGCCAGAACAACCTTTTGCTTTGACATGAAAACTCCTTTAGTAAATATCTGTAACAATTCAGTTATGTTGAAATTTCAGTACCCGTATTAATGAAGAAAAATTGTCCAATAGTCAAGAACATTAAGACAGTATGATGGATTCTCAGATCCCGGCAACAGCTGCCAGTCTGGCAGCCAGATCGGTAAGAGTCGTTTGTGTCAGGTTCATCTGCAATGAACGGAGCGCCTCTTTGATGATCCGTGTTTTGGGTGCAGGAGAGGTCAGCTGGATTTCAATGGTTTTGATATCAACTGTCAGCTCTTTGAGTCTGGTATCGTCAGCAGTCATTGCAGGAACCTGTTCTTTGATATCCTGCAGCAGCTGGCTGACCCCGTGACATTTCTCCGGTTGCAGAATGGGGGCATCTCCCAGCGCCAACTGGCTGTCCTCTGGAGAGACCGAAGGTTTTATATCCAGTAATTCCAGACCCTGGACTGTGATGCCGATTCCGCCGGAAAGGGTTTTCAGCTCAGCATATCCTTGAATAAACAGGCCTTCCGCAAGCGTGCCTGCTTCTGATTTTTCAAGTCCCAGATGGCTTCCCACATCATACATGGACACCTGTTCGTCTACATTTCCGCCAGTCATGGTGTACAATTCAAATAAAAACGCTTTTGCTTCCGGAGTATCAATGTCCATTGGCTTTCAATCCTCTGCTGGTTGAAAAATTAAAACTGATATATTGTGAATCCAGTATAATTAACATATCATGGGACCAACGTATCATAAATCAAAAAGAATTGCGACGTCTGGCAAGGAGAAGATAACCACCTTACAATGAACAGATACGAAAAATATATCCTGCCCCGGCTGGTGCACCTGGTCTGCCGGCAGAAGGAGATTGAACTCCGGCGAAGAAAAATGATCCCGGAAGCGGTTGGCAGCGTTCTTGAAATCGGCATGGGGTCTGGTTTGAACATGCCGTTTTACCGCCCGGACAAGATCCGGCATCTCTGGGGGGTGGAACCATCAGACCATCTCCGCAGGATCGCTGATCAGGCCGCCAGGGAAAGCCGGATTCCACTTGAATGGGTCAGTCTTTACGGTGAGCAGATTCCCCTTGAACAGAACAGCGCCGACACCATTGTGGTGACCTATGCCTTGTGTACCATTCCGGGTGTGAAGCAGGCCCTGTCAGAAATGCGCAGGATTTTAAAACCCGGCGGCCAGCTGCTTTTTTGTGAGCACGGTCGTGCCCCGGACAATCACATCCGCCAGTGGCAGGACCGGCTCACCCCCTGCTGGATGCGCGTCAGCGGCGGATGTCATTTAAACCGGCCCATTGCAGATCTTATCAGGGAAAGCGGGTTTCAGGTTCAAAAAATGGAAAAAGGCTATGCCGGTGCTGTGAAAGTGACCAGTTACAATTATACTGGAACGGCTGTGATCCGGTAAGCAGATGCCTGCCATTCTGTCTGTATCAAAAAAAATATTGCAAATTTTCCGATCTTGTGAAAATGGATCTGTCCATGAAACTCATTGCTGATAATCTGAGAATTACAAAAACAATGGTGCAGGCGGCCCTGGAGGTAAAGAATCCTGAACCGCTTCAGGCGATTGTCACTGCCTGCGAAAAAAACGGTGCCATGGCCATTGATCTGAACACAGGGCCCCTGAAAAAAAATCCAGAAAAAGAGATGGCCTTTTTTATTCATGCTGTGGAAGCGGTTACCACGCTTCCCCTGATGATCGATACTGCCAGCCCTGCTGCCATGAGGGCCGGCCTTGAAACAGCCACCAACCCGGTGATGATCAACGGATTTTCCCTTGAGCCCCGGAAACTGGCACAGATCCTTCCCCTTGCCGTTCAATACAATGCAGATATTGTGGGGTTTCTCCTCTATCCAGACAGCCGGGTTCCCAAAGGCGAAGACCAGCGTCTTGACATTGCGCTGGAATTACTCGCGCAGGCACAGCGCGCTGGTTTACCCCTGGAAAGGCTGATCATTGATCCGGTGGTACCGCCACTGACCTGGGATGACGGGATTGCACAGGCGCGGGCAGTGCTGCGGGTGATTAAAATCCTGCCCGAACTTTTTGGTTTTCCTGTTCGGACCATTGCAGGGTTGTCCAACCTGACATCAGGAGCCGGCAGAACGCCTGGAAAAAACGCCATTGAGCAGAGCTATGCAACGCTTCTGGCAGCCGCAGGTCTGGAGTATCTGCTCATGGATGTGTTGAATGACCATGTCCGTTCCTCAGCCGTGGCTGCGGATCTTTTGCTGACCCAGGAGGTGTTTTCCTGGACTGGCGCGTGACATTTATTTTTAGACATTGCCAGAAAAAGGTGATACCATCCGCCGGATAATGTTTCCAAAATTTAATTGAATATCAGAAAGGAGAGTGTGGATGTCCGAGTTTCTGGAGATCGTGAAAACCAAAGATCCCTTTGAAAAAGAGTTCCATCAGGCGGTTACGGAGGTGGTTGAATCCGTAAAACCGGTTCTGGACAAAAACCCTGAATACCGTCATGCCGGCATCATGGAGCGGATGATTGAACCGGAGCGGGTGATTCTATTCAGAGTACCCTGGATGGATGACCAGAACAGGGTACAGGTCAACCGGGGGTTCAGAATTCAGATGAACAGTGCCATTGGACCATATAAAGGCGGACTGCGGTTTCATCCGTCCGTCAATCTGTCAATCCTGAAATTTCTGGCGTTTGAACAGGTATATAAAAATGCCTTGACCACTTTACCCATGGGGGGGGGGAAAGGAGGGTCTGATTTTGACCCGAAAGGCAAATCCGATAATGAAGTGATGCGGTTCTGTCAAAGTTTCATGTGTGAGCTGTATCGACATATCGGACCGAATACTGATGTTCCTGCCGGTGATATCGGAGTTGGGGGCAGAGAGATCGGTTATCTGTTCGGTATGTACAAAAAACTCAAAAATGAATTTTCAGGTGTCCTGACCGGAAAAAGCCTGAACTGGGGCGGCAGCCTGATTCGGCCTGAAGCAACTGGATATGGCTCAGTATTCTTTGCAGCAGAAATGATAGCCACCCGGGGCGATTCGCTTGCAGGAAAAACATGTCTGGTGTCAGGTTCTGGAAATGTGGCTCAGTATACCACACAGAAACTGAACCAGCTTGGGGCAAAAGTGGTGACGCTTTCGGATTCTTCCGGCTATGTTTATGATGAGAAGGGCATTGATGATGACAAACTTGCGTTTGTAATGCACCTGAAGAACAC
>JAABSK010000117.1 GCA_011390435.1 Desulfobacteraceae bacterium
TGACGGCATCCCGCAGATCAATCCCCTGATCTTCTCTCCATTCTGCAACTGTCCATTCTTTTTGCTCTTCAAATCCCCGGCAGTGGGATTCTTTTACGGTAAAGAAAAACTCATCTTTTTCTCCCTGCTCTCCTGAATAACTCAATGCCCCGACACCCAAAGGATAATACCGGCAGGTTGTGGGGCGATCCGCATAAATCACACACCCGTCTTTGTCTTCCACAAAGGGACAGGATTTTCTCTCATCATCCAGCAGCTTCAGGGTCACGACAGGCAGATCTGCCTTTTCAAGAATCTGGGGAGTTGTAAACACTGCCAGAAATTCCTCACTGGTCAGATCCAGTTTTTGTCGCATTGTCAAAATATCATATGGCGTCAGCATGATATCAATTCCCCGGCAGCAATCAGTGAAACAGCTCACACCTTTATGGCATTGAAATTGAAACCTGCTTTTCAGACTCATCTGCTCCGGAGGGATTTCAGATGTTTTTTGAGGTTTATCCGTCATTCATATTTTCCTTATCTAAAATTGTGATCTTTTCAATCCCTGTCTTATACAGCCATTCGATGAAAATGTCAAAAACGCCTCTGACCGTCAGAATCGGCCATCTGATGCCGAATGCCGACGGATGCGCTGTTTACAAATTTATATTTGACATATGTTTTTTTTCTCAATACATTTCAGACATTGCTGAGCACCATACACACACAGACGGATCATCCCAAATATTACAAAAGGAGTTCTCATGAAGATTCGAAAGGCTGTTTTTCCGGTTGCCGGACTTGGTACCCGTTTTATTCCTGCAACCAAAGCCATGGCAAAGGAAATGCTCCCGGTGGTGGATAAGCCCATTATCCAATACGCAGTGGAAGAAGCCTTTGATGCCGGAATCGAACAGATTATTTTTGTCACTGGCAGGGGCAAAAAAGCATTGGAAGATCATTTTGACCGATCCTATGAAATCGAACACAGCCTCAAGGACAAAGGCAAGATGGACCTGCTCAAGCAGATCGAGGAACTGGTACCCAAAACCGGCACCATCGTTTATACCCGACAGAACCAGCCCCTGGGGCTGGGCCATGCCATCTGGTGCGCACGGGACATTGTCGGCGATGAGCCATTCGCTGTCCTGCTTGCAGATGACCTGATCCAGACCGACACCCCTGTTTTATCGCAGATGGTCAAAAAGTTCGACCGGATGCGGGCATCCATTGCCGCAGTCATGGAAGTGCCCAATGATCAGACAGACAAATACGGTATCCTGGACGCAACAGCAGTGGAAGAAGACATTGTCCGCATCGACGACATGGTTGAAAAGCCAGATCCCAAAGAAGCACCCTCCAATCTGGCCATTATCGGCCGGTATATTTTAACCCCTAAAATATTCAGCTTTCTGGGGAAAAAAGAAAAAGGGGCGGGTGGCGAAATCCAGCTCACGGATGCCATGAGGTTGTTATTAAAAGAACAGCCCATTTATGGTTACAAATTCCACGGCAAACGGTTTGACTGCGGAGACAAGGTGGGGTTTCAGATGGCCAACCTGGCATTTGCCCTGGAGCGTCCGGACATGCGGGACCGGTTGATTGCCTTTGTGAAAGAAATTCAGGAAACTTTTTAAACCGGTCACGAATTTTTATACTGACGATACAGTTCCATCACCTTTCGCACATACTCCCGGGTTTCTTTGTAAGGCGGGATCTGCTGATACCGGTCCACTGCCTCAGGCCCTGCATTATAAGCAGCCAGGGCCAGGGGCAGTTTATTTTCATAGCGGTCCAGCAGATGCTGAAGATACCGCACCCCTCCCATGATGTTTTCTTCAGGATCAAACGGATCCTTGATATACAAGGATGCATAATTCTGGGGCATGATCTGCATCAGGCCTTTGGCACCCACGCGGGACACGGCTTTGTGATTGAACCCGGATTCCACCTTGATCATGGCCTTGATCAGTGAAAAATCGATTCCGTAGGCTGCTTCCGCCTTTAAAATGAGATCATCAAATTTTTTTGAGTCTGTCGTGATTTTTTTTACAGGTGCAGGAGATTCTCTGATGTACAGCCGGTAATTCGATGATGTGGGCACATTGGTAAAATGGATCACGCCATCGCTGTCAATAAACGTATAGATATCTGCTGCAGCCGAGGTTGCCAGAAATAAAAAACAGATTCCCCATACCCTGTATCGCAATCGATTCAGTGCCGTCCCCTTTTTTTCAACGTATCTGTATATTTTTTGAAAATCAATTTTGCCGGAAACCGGGGTTTTGCAATGTACTGCCCGAGATTGTCCATAAACGTATCCACCAGTTTTTCAAACACGGCATCCTTGTTTTCAGCCATGATAAAATTGCGCTCAATTGTCTGCACATAGCTGACCGTATTTCCCAGCACGCTAACAACATCTGAAAATCCGATATCTTTCAAGGATGGGTCTGTAAAAAACGCTTCCGTAACATCCATGTCAATCTGCGCCTTCATGGTCACACGATAGGCATCTTCGCTGATCTTCCGGGACAGGTCAAAGATGTTCAGTGTCAGTTTGTTTTCAAGTTCAATTGTTTTATGTACGGTATGATCCATTGTTTCCTGCTGTTTTACCTTTTTCTGCATCATTTAGAACAATTCCAGCTGCCGTGGCTTTTTTGGAATGGGTCGATCAGGCGGTGCAGTCTCCACCTGAACCAGCTCTTTTTGAATATCATCTAAAAAAATAGAGGGTTGCCGCGTCTCAACCTTGCCAAATATGCGTCTTTTTCCAGCGTAAGTCAAACACAGAATCTCCATGGCACGGG
This sequence comes from Desulfobacteraceae bacterium, assembly GCA_011390435.1. Next base: position 2,796 of record JAABSK010000117.1, read on the forward strand.
TCATGGCAACATAAAACAGACGGCGCTCCTCTTCGATGTCGTTTCCGGCCTGGCCCGGTCGGCAATACGGAATCAGGCCCTGCTCACATCCGGCCACAAAAACCACGGGAAATTCAAGCCCCTTGGCGGCATGGATGGTCATCAGAGAAACCTTCTGGGTCTGGAATCCAATGGTGTCTACATCCTGATTCAGGGCCAGTCGATCCAGAAACGCCTTCAGGGTATCGTCCATCCGGGCGATGGCAAGCACCTGCTCAAAATCAGATCTGACCGGATCACTTTTTTCCATCTGATCACAGATTCCTGGAAGCTGACAGACCGCATTCAAAATCTTCTGACATCCATCCGCCCCATCGGCCTGATTCTGCAGCTTTTGATATTGTTCAAACAGGTTTTCCATGTGAAGATTCATGGTCAGCCGGGTGTCGAACAGATCCGACAGCATGGCCATATCCATGGCATCCAGTTCTGATACAGCTGTTTTTTGAACCAGGATTCTGCAGATATGGACCAACTGGCGGATACCGCCGGTTTCCAGTATCCGTTTTTTATCTGCACGCTGAACCGGAATGCCTGCCGCCTGTAATTGATCCTTCAGAACATCACCTTGCCGCGCAGTTCGATACAGCACCGCAATATCGGAAAATGCGTATTCCTTTTGCCCGTCTGCATTCATCTTCCGGGTATCCATCGAAAGAAACGAGGTGCCGCCCACCAGCGCCTCAATCATTTTGCCAATCCCCACAGCTTCTGAAGTTTCCGAGCGGCTTTCCTTGATGATCACCTTTCTGCTTTCTCTGGTTTGGGAGATGATCCTGGCTTTATTGCTGTTTGCATCCATGCGGGTGATCATCTGGAATGCAGCATCCAGTATGATCTGACCAGATCGGTAATTTTTCACCAGCTTGACGTGTACACACCCGGGAAAATCTGTTTCAAACTGTTTAAAATAGATATTGTCAGAGCCTCTGAACCCATATATGGATTGATCCGGATCTCCGATCACCAGGATATGATTGTCTTTGCACAGCGCCTGAACAAGTGCGTACTGGGCAAAATTCAGATCCTGATATTCATCGATAAACACATATTGGTATGTCTTGCAAAGGGCACTGCACACAGCAGCGTCATCTGCCAGCAGCCGGACCACCCTGAAAACCAGTTCTTCAAAATCAGCCATGTTCAATGCGCTGCAGGCTTGATCATAGGACTGATAAACCTGCTGAAACCAATGGATATCTTCAGCCGGGACAACTGCGCTCAGATCTTCTTCCCAGGACAGCAGCCGCTGTCTGCAGAAACTGATATAGTGATCTGCTTTTTTCAGTCGGCTGTTCGGCGCATCGCTGCCCAGGGCCTGACGGATCAGCCAGCGCCGCTGGAAATCATCCGCAATCACCCCGTCAAACGCTGAATACTGTTTGAGCACCTTCAGGCAGAATCCGTGAAATGTCGCAGCCAGCACCCCTTGTTTCTGATGGCTGACACAGGCTTGAATCTGCTGTTCAAGCTGTTTTGCCGCCTTGTTTGTAAATGTCAGGGCAAGGACGGCTTCCGGCTTTACCTGATCCGTTGCAATCAGGCGGGCAATTCTGGCGGTCAGTGTCCGGGTTTTACCGGTTCCGGGCCCTGCCTGAATAATAATGCGCCGGGCTGTGGATTCCACCGCCTTTTGCTGCGCATCATTCAGGCTGGTGAGCAGGTCTGTTTCAGCAGGCGGTTGATGGCATACGGGATGAATCATACGCACTGGGTTTCCAGAAGAATCTTTTGCCGGTTTCTGACGCTTTCGAAGGGTGCTTTCTGGCTTTGGCTGCTGAAACAGTGCATATGTTTCACCTTTGAGCACTTTTCTTTCCGCATCGGAAAAGATATTCACCTTTCCAAATGCCCCGTCATATCCAGGATCGATCTGAATATCGGACTGCCGCATCTTTGATATGGCATGGGCGAGCATTGGAATTTTTGCTGCCTGAATCTCATCATCAGAGCGATCCAGAAGAATCTGAAGTTCGGGACCCAGCAGATTGACGGCCTGCTGATAATAGGCTGCCACTTTTTTGGTTTTCGGCCCCACCTCAAAAATTTCAGACAGGATATCTGCCAGCGGAACAATATGCTGATATCCGGGCCGGTTACCCGGCAGATACCCTTCCGGCCGTGACGCCAGTTGCTGAACCCGGTAGAGAACACCACATGTCAAAAGTTTGCCGCATTCAGGACAGATGCCCTCCAGTTCAAGAGTCCGCGACGGATTTAAACAGACATGACAGCTCCGGTGTCCGTCATAATGATACTTCCCCTGATGGGGAAACATATCCAGGGTCCCAAGACAGGTCTCAGGATCCCCCTGCATCAGGGCCTGACGGATATGATCAAAACTCAACTGCGTATCAAAAACCGTGGCATTCCGGCCGATATAGCCGGGAGAATGGGCGTCAGAGCAGGATATCAGGCTCATCCCATCCAGATCAGATACCCGCCAGTTCATGGGCGGATCTGAAGACAACCCGGTTTCAACAGCAAAGATATGACTTTTCAACTCCCCGAAACACTCCGCCACAGAATCAAAGCCGGATTTTGACCCGAACAGCGAAAACCAGGGCGTCCAGATATGGGCTGGAATAAACATGGCTGCATCGTTCACCTCCAGCATGATGGACAAAAGGTCTGCTGCATCCAGCCCAAGGATGGGCCGGCCGTCAGACGTGATATTCCCGATGGCATCCAGCTTTTTATTAAATGCGGCAACACTGTCCATGTCCGGAAAATAAACCAGATTATGATTTTTTCTGACCCGGCCATCCTTTTTATAGATATTGCTGATCTCGGTCTGCAGGATAAACCGCACAGGATGACGGCAGGATTCAGGAACCGTCTTGTCCATTTGATCTGCAATCTCTTTTTTCAGTGAAAAAAGTCCGGGTTCAGCCGGCTCAAGCTTTTTTTCAAGTTCTTCCCGCCAGGCTGGGAAGGTAAAATCTCCGGTGCCCACAACGTGAACACCTTTGATCTGGGCGGCCTGATAAATATGCTCAAGATCAAGATTTTTTGCGGTTGCCCGTGAGTATCGGGAATGGATGTGAAGATCTGCTGTAAATTTCATGCCGGATATGAACTGTCTCCAATAAATATTTTCAGTATGTCGTCATTATTATCATTATTTTCCTTTAATTTAAATGTCTGTTTCTGGTAAAGAGAAGAAAGCCATCAACCGTCAAAAGAGGATATTTTTTCGCTATGCCAGTCTTTGATACCATTGCCGCCACCCTGATCCACTCCTGGAACCAGGCTGCTGCTGAACCGGTTCAAATCCAGTGCACGCAAACCGGACATGATGAAGACCCCAGGTTTCTTACCATTGCCCAGGCCCTGGAATCCGAAGCATCCATGATCACCATCCGCACAAGCCAGCAGGATAAAGGACTGCCAGGATTCAAACTCAAAGAAAATATCATGTTTTCAGCCTTCCCGCTGGAACGGGAGCTGGAGCCTTTTCTGGAGGCTTTGTCCCATATCAACGTCCGCAGACTGCCGCTGCCGGATGACATTCAATATGAACTGGATACCATTGACATTCCAGTCCATCTGAAACTGTACATTGCTCTTGCCTGTCCCCACTGCCCGGCCATGGTCAGGTCTGTCATGCCGCTGGCCATGTATTGCCCCAATATTTATCTGGAGATCATTGATGGCAGCCTGTTTTCCGATGCTGCCGGGCAGGATCAGGTGCTTTCTGCACCGTGTCTGATTTTAGATGGAGATTTTCGCTGGACCCGGCAGGCAGACATCGGAGAAATCACCCGGATGATCGCCCGCAGGGACCCGACCCAGCTGGGGACAGAAACCCTTTTAACCATACTGGAACAGGGAAAAGCGCAATGGCTTTCTGATCAGATGATCGATCAAAAACAGATCTTCAAAAACTTTTTAACATTATTGCTGCACGACACCTGGGCTGTCCGTTTAGGCGCCATGGTGGTACTGGAAGATCTGTGCGCAAAAGATCCGTCTCTTGCGGCCACCATCTGCCCGGACCTGATCGATCGGTTTGAAAAAGAAACAGATATTACCGTTCAAGGAGACATTCTCTACGCGCTGGGAGAAGCCGGCACCCGTCAGACACTTCAATGGCTCTCCCAAAAAATCGCCTCCCTTGAAAACCAGGATCTGATTGATGCTGCCCAGGATGCCCTGGACAGCCTTTCAGCAAAACCGCGATCATCAACGGAAGAGTGATTCATGACACCCCCCCGATCCTGCGTGGCAAAAAACGGCCGGTTTATTGTAGGCGTTCATCAGCCTGAATTTTCTGTCAAAAACCTCAGAGAGAACGATTATCCGTGCATGCTGGGAAAGCTTCAGGACGGCACTTTGGTAGATAATGCCGTCAATTTCCCTGCTCACGACCTTTATGAACCCGGTGCAGACACCATCTATGAAATCGCCAATGCCTTTGATTTCAGAGGCACGACCTATATCAACTCCGCCTGGGCAGATGCCAAAGCCGGTCAGCCGGAAAAAATCCAGATTCCGTTGCCAAAGCCATGTTCCCTGCTGAAAAACCTGGCCCAAAACCCTGAACAGTTAAAAGGCTTTGCATCAGAACAGGCGATTCTGGAGATGCTGCCCCATCCCCTGCGCATTGCCCTGGCCCAGGCATCCACTGACCCGGAAGAGCTGGTTCTCCTGGCTGAAAAATCCTGTCAAATCCTGTTTGATGAAAATCAGAACACGCCGATGGGTATTGGATTCAAAAAAAATGCTGCCGGCGTTCCCGTGCCGGATATTTATGATCATGAACTGTTTGAAGTGCTGGTCAACAACCCGCATCTGCCGGATGATTATAAAAACGCACTGGTTTTAAAACCCGGCGTACAGGGACGAAATGAGATCACCGGCGAGTACCGGTCTCAGGATGGCGCCACCCATGTGTTTGAATATCTGCGCAGGAACTCCTATATTCCCTGGGGGCATTTTGCATCCAACATGGCCAACGATGCGATCCGTTACCGGGCGGCAGATCTTGACCAAAAAGATATGACTGG
>JAABSK010000118.1:0-270 GCA_011390435.1 Desulfobacteraceae bacterium
GTGTATTCTAAATAGAGGAGAAAAAAATATGACTGCTGAAATTATAAGCGGAACGGATATTCGAAAAGAGATTCTTGCAGAAATCAAGGCTGAAGTCGAAGAGATGAAAGCCAAACACGGCAAAGTCCCTGGCCTTGTAACCATCCTGGTGGGATCAAGTCCTGCCTCTATCAGCTATGTGACCCTCAAGGTCAAAACTGCGATTTCCCTGGGCTTTCACGAAGTACAGGATGATCAGCCGGAAGATATCTCAGAAGCGGATCTGCTGGC
>JAABSK010000118.1:280-7752 GCA_011390435.1 Desulfobacteraceae bacterium
ATCGATAAATACAACAATGATCCGGATATCCATGGTATTCTGGTTCAGCTGCCGCTGCCCAAACATATTGATGACAAAAAAGTGCTCAATGCCATCAATCCGGACAAAGATGTTGATGCATTTCATCCGGTGAACGTGGGCCGTCTGATGATCGGTGGTGACGAAGCCAGGTTCCTGCCCTGCACACCTGCGGGTATTCAGGAAATGATTGTGCGCTCCGGCACTGAGACTTCTGGTGCCGAGGTGGTGGTTGTGGGAAGATCCAACATTGTTGGAAAACCCATTGCCATGATGATGGCTCAAAAAGGTGTGGGTGCAAATGCAACCGTAACCATTGTTCATACCCGGACAAAAGATCTGGCATCTCACTGCAAACGTGCAGATATCCTGATCGTTGCAGCAGGCGTACCAGACCTGGTGAAACCTGAGTGGATCAAGCCGGGCTCAACCGTCATCGATGTTGGCGTGAACCGGGTGGGCATGAATGAAAAAACCGGGAAAGCCATTTTGAAGGGTGATGTTGATTTTGATGCAGCCAAGGAAATTGCCGGCAAAATTACACCGGTTCCCGGCGGCGTAGGACCGATGACCATTGCGATGCTCATGAAAAATACGCTCAGATCAGCTCAGTTCAGCCTCTAAAACTGGTTAAGATCATTCATTAACCTGTTTTGTGACAGATAAAATCCCCGGCCCGGCATCTTCTGATGCTGAGCCGGGGATTTGTTTATTCGATTTTTCTTCTTTACGCATTCTGCGTGATCTTGACCTGTCCTGCCAAATTAAAACCAATCTCCAATCCTGCTATGGATATTTGTGTGGTCCGGTGGTATGATATCCCATTAATCTACAGGGGTATGTAATTCCCATGACCAACGCAAACAAAAAAATACATTTTATGATATTAAAGATAAAGGGGGAGAAGAATGGATAAACTGGATGCGATATTTGCGCCTGAAACCATTGCAGTGATTGGAGCGTCAACGCAGAAAGGAAAGGTCGGGCACGATATTTTTGCCAATATTCTTTCCGGCGGATTTACAGGGACGCTTTATCCGGTCAATCCAAAGGCAAAATCCGTTCTCAGTGTCAAGTGTTACACCAGCATTGGCAATATTCCGGATCCCATTGATCTGGCAATGATTATCCTGCCGCCCAGGGCAGCGTTGCAGTCGGTAAAAGACTGTATTGCAAAAGGGGTAAAAGGGATCGTGATCGTGTCGGCAGGGTTTAAGGAAGTGGGGGGAGAAGGCGGAAAAATTGAAAATGAAATCAAAGAACTGTGTGCACAGTCCGGGGTAAGACTTGTGGGGCCGAACTGTCTGGGTGTGATCAATCCATCCCCAAAGGTTTCGCTGAATGCCAGTTTTTCAGCCAGAATGCCCAAGCCGGGGAATGTGTCGTTCATCTCCCAGAGCGGTGCCTTGTGTACGGCTGTTCTGGATTACGCGGCTGACAAGGGCTTTGGGTTTTCCAAATTCATTTCCATCGGGAATAAGGCGGATGTGGATGAACTGGATCTGCTGCGGTATTATCACAATGATCCAGATACGGATGTGGTCATGATCTATATGGAGGAGTTGTCCAGGAGTGCGGATGAATTCATATCCGAAGTCCGGGAAATGACATCCGGCACCAATCCCACTCACGTGATCGCCATTAAATCCGGGTCATCTGATGCCGGAGCCAGGGCAGCAGCTTCCCATACCGGTGCCCTGGCCGGATCAGATGCGTTGTACGACGCTATTTTTGCCATGTCCGGTATTCTGCGGTGCGCCACTGTCAATCAGCTGTTTGATTATGCCCAGGCTTTTGCCGGCAACAAATATCCCAAGGGCAATCATATTGCGATTATCACCAATGCCGGCGGACCCGGGATTATTGCAACAGATATGAGTGAGCAGTCTGGATTGAAGCTGGCACGGTTTTCTGATGATACCATCAAGGAGCTGAAAAAATATCTGCCGGCCACTGCCAATTTCCACAACCCGGTAGACGTGATCGGAGACGCTGCAAAGGACCGGTATGAAAATACCCTGGCAACCGTGCTGAGCGATGAAGCGGTTGACGGGGCCTTGATCATATTGACGCCCCAGTCCATGACCGATGCCATTGGAACAGCTGAAGCCATTGTGAACATTGCTAAAAACAACTTAAAGCCCATTGTTTGTGCGTTCATGGGGGTGGTGGATGTGTCTGACGGGGTTAAGCTGCTGCAAAAGAACCGGATCCCGGTGTATCAGTTTCCAGAGAGCGCTGCCAGGGCAATGGGCGCCTTGCGGCTTGGTGTTCAGTGGCTGTTCAGAAAAATTTTACCTCAGTTTAAATTGACATATGATGTTGAACGGGCAGATCAGATCATTCAGGGATATATCAAAGATGGGAAACGCTTTATCGGAGAGCTGGACGGAAATGAACTCCTGCAATGCTACGGGTTTAAAACCCTTCCCATGGCACTGGCAAAGGATCCGCATCAGGCGGTAAAAATTGCTGAAGAGATCGGTTTTCCTGTGGTCATGAAAATTGTTTCGCCGGAGATTACCCATAAAAGCGAGGCTGGCGGCGTCGTTGTCGGGCTTGAAAATGCCAGCGAAGTCAAGGAGTCTTTTGAAAGTATCATGAAGCAGGCAAGGGATTATGCGCCTGATGCCCGGCTGGAGGGGGTTCTGGTTCAGAAAATGGCAGCCAAGGGCAAAGAGGTGATTCTGGGATTGTCCAAGGATCCGGTATTCGGGCATGCTGTCATGTTCGGACTTGGCGGAATTTTTGTGGAGGTTTATAAAGATGTGATTTTCCGGCTTTCTCCCATTGGGAGGAATTCTGCCCGTCGCATGGTGAGAAGTATCAAAGGATATCCCATTCTCAAAGGGCTCAGAGGAGAGAAACCCTCTGATATTGAAACCATTGAAAAACATATCGTATCCCTGAAAGCCATGGCAGACAATCATCCTGTGATCCGGGAGCTGGATATCAATCCCTTGTTCGTTCATGAGGAAGGTCAGGGCACCACTGTGGCGGATATTGTGATCCGGCTGGATGACGAGGTGATCTGATCGTTACGTTGCATCCAGTCATCCGGCAGGTTCCGGATGCGGCTGCCGGATTGAGTCCGCAGCAGAAACGTGCCGCACTTTCATGGTTGGCAAGAGAATGCGCCAGGCTGTCTGGGAAATATGCCTGTCGGGAAATTGACAGGTTTCAAATTTCTGCAAGAGGTGTTCCAATGCCGGTAAAAGGGGTTTTCTGGTCAATCACCCATAAACCAGGGGCTGTCGGCGGAGTGGTTGCTGATTTTCCCGTGGGGATGGATATTGAACAGATCCGGCCGGTGTCCACAAGGGTTTTCAACCGCATTGTCAGCAGTCGGGAAGCAGTACAGTTTGCCGGTCAGGATGCAAACCTGCTTTTCTTCCGGGCGTTTACAGCAAAGGAGGCGGTATTGAAAATGCTGGCCATCGGTCTTAAAGGGCTGGAGCAGGTTACCATTTCATCCGTGGAAAATGAAAAAAATATGGTGATCCAGTATCTGGATCACCAATATGGGGTTGAAAATTTTTATTTTGGCAGTTACCTTGCAACGATAACTCAAAAACACTGTAAAGTCCACTGGACAATAGAACAGACTATTCAAGGAGAACACACATGGAAGAGGGAAACGGATTTATCATGAAGAATGATGCGTCTTCAGATCCCAAAAGCCCGTTGCCGAAAATCGATTTTTCAAGCTTTATTCTGTCTTTGTATTCATCCGGGCTGGTTCACCTGGGCAAGGTTGAAGATCCGTCAACCGGAAAAACAGGGGTTAACCTGGATCTGGCACGGCACACCATTGACATGATTGCCATGCTCGAGGAAAAAACCCGCGGCAATCTGAATACAGAAGAGCAGAACCTGCTCAAGGCCCTGCTCAGTGAAATCCGGCTGAATTATGTTGAGGCAAAAAAAGCGTGATCCTGACCTGCCAGTCTTTTGCAAAAATCAATCTGTTTTTGAAGATTACAGGAAAGCGATCAGATGGATATCATGAACTGTCCACTTTGATGACACAGATCAATCTGCATGATGATCTGTATATGGATTTTGATTCATCCGGGATTTCAGTGGTCTGTGATGCACCAGGAGTGCCTGAAGATGACTCAAACCTTGCCCATAGAGCAGCTGACCTTTTTTTTGACCGTGCCGGGAGTGTTAAAGCCATTACATCCAGCCAGCGGGTCCAGATCCGCTTGCACAAGCGAATCCCGGCAGGAGGGGGGCTGGGTGGCGGCAGCTCCAATGCTGCAACTGTTTTGATGGCGCTGAATAATCACTTTGGCAGCCCGTTCTCAAAAAAGGAACTGATGGCAATGGGGCTTGAACTGGGGACGGATGTTCCGTTTTTCATTTTTGGCAGGGCTGCCTTGGCAACAGGGGTGGGAGAAAGACTTGAACCTGTGCCTGATTTGCGGCCTTACCACCTGGTGCTGTGTGATCCTGGCGTGCCTTCGTGCACTGCCAGTGTCTATAAAAATATGGATTTTAGATTGACATTAAAGCCGGAATATAATAAGAATACTGGTTTAAATGTGCTGATACGGGAAGAGAATTTTGATATCAGAAGCTTGATGCATAACGATCTTGAGGCACCAGCCTGCAGGCTATATCCTGAGATCAGAGAGGCAAAAGAAGAGATGGGCGCTCTGTTGTGTGCAGATGTCTATATGACAGGAAGCGGTTCTTCTCTTTTTGCTCTTTTTTCACGGCGTGAAGATGCAATGACTGGATATCAAAAGCTTTTGGATGCCTGGCGTCATACCGGCAAAAGGGTTTTTTTTTCCTCGTTTCGCTGAAACATGTGTTTAATGTTCTGGGGCGTCGTCAAGTGGTAAGACACAGGGTTTTGATCCCTGCATTCAGAGGTTCGAATCCTCTCGCCCCAGCCATATTTTTATAATTGAAGATAAAGAGATTTTGATATGAACCGCTTGTCAATTTTTGCTGGAAATTCCAATACGGCTCTTGCAGAAAAAATTTCCGAGTTTCTGGCAAAACCATTGGGAAGGTTAAAAGTCAACCGTTTCAGCGATGGGGAAACCCAGGTTGAAATCCATGAAAATGTCCGAAAGCAGGAAATTTTTGTAATTCAATCCACGTGTAACCCTGTGAATGATAATTTGGTTGAGCTTCTTCTTCTGATTGATGCGTTTAAGCGCTCTTCTGCCAGCCGGATTACCGCTGTTATTCCATATTTCGGGTATTCACGTCAGGATAAAAAAGTGGCGCCACGGGTTCCCATCAGTGCAAAAATGGTTGCAGATCTTTTGGAAACCACCGGAGTTCACCGGGTGATTACCATGGATCTTCATGCCGGGCAGATTCAGGGTTTTTTTAATTGCCCTGTGGATAATCTGTATGCTGCTCCGGTGATCATTAATGACATTAAAACCCGATATACGGAAGACCTGGTTGTTGTATCACCAGACGCCGGCGGGGTTGAACGGGCACGCGCTTATGCCAAACGGCTTGACGCCAGCCTGGCCATTGTGGACAAACGGCGGAGTGCGCCCAATCAGGCCAAGGCCATGGCCATTATCGGTGATGTCAAGGGAAAAACAGCGATCGTTCTGGATGATATGGTGGATACGGCAGGAACACTCACCGAAGCTGCCAGTGTTATTGTTGAAAATGGTGCGCGGGCGGTCCATGCATACTGCACACATCCTGTTCTTTCAGGACCGGCCATCGAGCGCATCAGTAAATCAGCGTTAAGTTCGCTTGTGGTTACAGATACCATTCCCTTATCAGAAGCGGCACGGCAGTGTGACAAGATCGAGACATTGTCCATCGCCAATTTGGTGGCAGAGGCAATCATGCGCAGTTACAGGGGTGATTCTGTAAATTCTTTGTTTATATAAATATAGTTGACAGGGTTTTGGCACAAAAATAGTGCAAAAACGGAGGAAAAAACGTTGGAATTAATTGAATTAAAAGCAAAACCAAGAAAACCAAATGGTAAAGGCGCAGCCCGGGTGCTCAGACGGAACAATGCCATCCCTGCAGTGGTTTATGGAGCAAACACCGAATCTGCACCTTTGGCCATTGAAACCAGTGCGTTCGATAAGATCATTCGGGATCACGGTACCACCGGCCTGTTTTTTAATCTGAAAATTGATGGTGGCTCTGATGAACAGCGGATCGTGATGCTCAAAGATCTTCAGATGGATACGTTTGGTCTGAATTATCTCCATATTGATCTTTTTGAAATCGGTATGGATACCAAAGTCATGGTCACGATACCGGTTGAAGCAGTGGGAAAAAGTATCGGGGTCAAAGAAGGCGGTCTTCTCCAGATCATTCGGCGCGAACTGGATGTCTATTGCAAGCCTGGAGATACTCCTGAATCCATCCAGGTTGATATTACTGATCTGGACATCGGAGATGTGGTCCATGTGGAAGATATTGATCTTGGTGATGCCATTGAAATTCCTCACGAGGTGAATTTTACAGTGATTACCATTGTGGCACCGACGTCAGAGGAAGAGGAAAGCGAAGAAGAAGATGATCTGGAAGTGGTTGACGAGAAATCATCTGATGAAGAAAGTGATACAGAAGAATAATTTTCGCCTTTTCAGATGTCCAAGTTAACGTACAAGCTTGTGGCAGGTCTGGGAAATCCAGGACCGGGATATGCCCAGACCCGCCACAACATCGGATTTCTGGTTCTTGATGCACTAGCCCGAAAATTCAATTTTTCCTTTGACAAATCCCAATTTGATGCTGTTTATGCCAGGGGCCGCATCAGCAGCAGCGATGTTTTCTTTTTAAAACCCCAGTCATATATGAACAGAAGCGGATTCCCCATTCAACGATTCGCTGCATACTACAAAATCGATCTGGAAGAGATCATTGTGGTTCACGATGATATGGACCTTTCTTTCGGTCAGATTAAAATCGCTAAAAGTCGCGGGCCTGGTGGGCACAACGGTGTCCGATCGATTCTTGATCTTTTCGGCCAGAAGGACTGTACCCGTATTCGCGTGGGGGTGAGTCATCCCGGGAGTGGAAGGGATGTTACCGGTCATGTTCTTGGCAAATTTTCCCCTGATGAAACCGCAGCACTGGATTCATGCATTGATTTTGCTTCTGATGCCTGTCAATGCCTTCTCACAGATGGTCTTCATGCTGCAATGAACCAATTTAACAGCAGAAAATAAATTACTTATTTCATAAGCTAGTAGATAGCACTGGTTGGTTTTATGCCATCGTCTGCAGCGGTGGGTTGAAAAAAGTGAACACCATTCATCTTTATCGTTTGAATAAAAGTGTTGACAATGGTGTTAAAATATGGTTCTCTGCCAGAGAATGGGCGAATTGTTTTTAATTAAAAAGTGGGGTTCTAAATGGGTGAAAAAGCCAAAAAAAACAACACGGAAAATGTAGCAAAAAGTAAAAAAGAATTTTCAAAAGGAGACCTGGCAGTTTATCCGGCACAT
>JAABSK010000011.1 GCA_011390435.1 Desulfobacteraceae bacterium
ACCCGTCGAGCCGGCCTGCGCCTGGAAGGCATCCAGGCCATTGCCAGCAAAAAGCAGATTCCGGTGAAAATGGTGAATCCCAAAATTCTGGATGCCATGACTCCGTCGGCCAACCATCAGGGCATTGCTGCCCATGTGTCTGCTTTTCCGGTGAAAAAAGCATCCCAGGTAATATCTGATCTCCAGGCCCGGCAGGATCCGGTGTTTTTTCTGGTGCTGGAAGGAATTGAAGACCCCCACAATCTGGGCGCATTGATCCGGACAGCTCTGTGCGCAGGCGTGGATGGTATTCTGATTCCCAAAGACCGCGCATGTCAGCCGTCTGCCACGGTGTCCCGGATCTCTGCCGGCGCCATGGAACACGCAGATATTTATATGATCACCAACACCGCGGCAATTCTGCGGGATCTGAAAAAAAACGGGGTATGGGTGTCCGGTCTTGACGCGGACGGACCGGCGTCATTGTATGCAGCAGATCTCACCGGAAACATTGCCCTGGTCATTGGCGGTGAGCACAAAGGGATCCGCCCGCTGGTGCAAAAGGAATGTGATTTTCTGCTCTCGCTTCCCAACAGGGGACGCATCAACTCTCTCAATGCCTCGGTGGCCGGTGGTATCGCCATGTATGAGGCCCTTCGCCAGCGGAGTTGAGATCCATTGCTGAACCAGGTACGCCATTTTATCTTCCAGGCCATTGACCAACTGGTGTATCCCTGCCGGTGTCTGAAATGCAAAACCTATATGGATGCAGGGCCAATGGATTTTGCGAGCCTGGACACCTGTTTTTGTCCTTTGTGCCGATCCGGCGGATTTTTCCCCATCACCCACCCCTATTGCCGCAGGTGTGGTCTTCAACTGCCGGTGACAGCGGGAGCGGCGCATCTGTGTGAATCCTGTATTCGAACGCCGTTGAATCTGGACCGGGTCCGTGCAGTGGCGCAGTATGAGGGAATTTTCAAAGACAGTATCCACCTGTTGAAATACCAGTCCAGATTGTCGGTGGCCAGAGTTCTGGAGCATTTGCTGTTCCAGAGTTTTGAAACCCATTTCGGCGCCAGCACAGTGCAGGTGATCCTGCCGGTTCCCCTGCACCGAAAACGACTTAGAAAGCGGGGATTCAACCAGGCGGTTTTGCTGGTACGCCGTTTTGAACGGTGGTACCGAAAAAAACATGGCACGGCACCGCCCTGGCAGATCAATTTTTCAGCGCTTGTCCGGAACCGCCACACCCTTCCCCAGACCGGATTTGATATTGCCCGGAGAAAAAGCAATCTGAAGGGTGCTTTTACGGTTGCGGATCAAAAAGCGGTTGAAAACAAACATGTTCTTCTGGTAGATGATGTATTTACAACAGGGGCGACCTGCAATGAAGCTGCAGGGCAATTACTCAAGCACGGTGCTGCAAAGGTGGATGCGCTGGTTCTGGCCAGGGCCTGACAACAGATGACAACGTCACATTTTATCGATATTCCCCAGGGTTTTTTTCATTATCACACCATTGGAACAACCGGTCAGCAGGTTTTTTTCTGCCATGGCAACTCCATGAGCGCCGGCACCTACCTCCCTTTTCTGGAAGAATTTTCCCAGAAGGGGTTTCAAATTTTTGCACCGGATATCCGGGGTCATGGGTTTTCCACAAAGGAAAAGACGCACACCATCAAAAACTGGGATATTTTTTTAACTGACCTCCAGGCCCTGGTTCAAACCATCACCACCCCGCCGGTGATCGGTATGGGCCACTCAATGGGCGGATTTTTTATCTATGCTGCGGCTGCCCTGTATCCGCATCTGTTTTCTAAAATCGTTCTTTTAGATCCGATTATCCTGCCGACGGGCATGCTCTGGGCTGCTGCGCTTGCCCGCCTGACCGGCCTTGGTCACCGTCATTCCCTGGCCCGGATGGCATTGAATAAAAAATCGGAATTTTCCTCAAAAGAAAACGCTCTGACCCATTATTCCGGCAAGGGGATGTTTAAAACCTGGCAGCCGGAATTTGTACAGGCATTTGTGGACTGGGCTGTGGAAAAGGATACTGCAGACACCTACACGCTTTGCTGTGCTCCCTGGTTTGAAGCTCAGATGTACACCATGGTACCGCTGAACACCTGGCGGCATGCCCGCCGCATTCACGTGCCGACCCTGGTGGTTCAGGGCCGACGCTCAGAGATGTTTCAATCGGCATCCGGCCGGAAACTGGAACGAAATATCACCACCTGCCGGTTTATCCAGCTGGAAAACAACGGGCATTTTTTCACCATGGAAAATCCGACAGGCGTTATTGAGACGATTCTTCCGTTTGTTGATCAATGATCTGAGGCTCCAGACCCATTGCGGTAACGCGGTCTGCCCATTTCTTCCGGGCAAGGACCCGCATATCTTCAACATTGTCGGTTTCATCCATGATTTCCATGCCCATCAGTGTTTCAATCAGGTCCTCAAGCGTGACCAGGCCGTCTACGCCGCCATGTTCATTGATCACAATGGCAATGTGCTGGCGGTCTTTTAAAAACCGTTCGAGCAGGCTGCTCAGCGACACTGATTCCGGAACGGCAATAATGCTGCGTTTCAGGATTTTCAGTTTCTCATGGCCCCGTTTCTGCGCAGTGAGAATCAATACATCATCTTTGAGAACAAATCCGATGATGTTGTCAATATGTTTTTTGTAGATGGGCAGACGGGAAAACGGGGTCTGGGTCACCTGTTTTAATGAGTCATTGATGGTCAGGTCTGCCGGAAGTGCTGCAATGACCGTCCTGGGCGTCATGATATCGGCCACTTTTAATGAGTCAAACCGCAGAAGGTTCTGAATGATTCTGGATTCTTTGATGCGGATCTGTCCGGTTTTGACCCCTGCAAACGTCATGGCAATAAGTTCATCCCGGCTGAAAATATGGACAGGCTTTCCCCTGGATATAAACTGGGTCACCCGTTCCGAGATCCAGACAAAAGGATAGAGCACCACGATTAATAAGTTCACGTACCAGAGGGTGGGCCGGACCAGTTTTGACCAGTACACTGCTCCCATGGTTTTGGGAACAATTTCAGACAGAAAAAGAATCATCAGGGTCATGGCAGCGGAAAACAGGCCGAACCAGGCATTGCCGAAAACAATGGTGGCTTTTGCACCGGCACCAATGGCACCCACGGTATGGGCAATGGTGTTGAGCGTCAGAATGGCGGCAAGGGACCGGTCGATATTATCCTGTTTGAGGCGCTTGAGCCGTTCTGCCAATATGGGATTTTGTTTTTTGAGCCCTTCGATGTAAGACGGGGGAATGCTCAGCAGAACCGCTTCCGCCACAGAGCAGAGAAAGGAAAAAACAAGTGCCAGAAAAACATATCCGACCAGGAGCAGAATATCGATATCATAGGCGATCATGGGGTGTGTATCCAGTTTTTATCATTTGAAATGACAGGATGATGCAGGTATTTGTATTTTCATGAACATGATCGAATATAAGGAACAATACCCGGGGTGTCAATTGTAAAAAAACAGTGGTTCCAATTGATTTCAGGTGAAAAATTGCTTATGACAGACAAATGATTATCACAACAACAGGCAGAATCCGTGACGATTTTTACGTGGCAGGATCGGAAGCCACACCGGTTTATCTGCTGGACGGGCCGGCCCCGCTTATTTTTGACGCTGGATTCACTGCCTTTTCCAGCCGGTATGCATCAGATATCAAAGCGGTTCTCAACGACCGGGTTCCCCGGTACCTGTTTTTAACCCATTCCCATTTTGATCATATCGGTGCGGCCAGCCATTTTAAAACGATCTGGCCCACGCTTCAGATTGCAGGATCTGTCCGGTGCGCTGAAATCCTGCAAAAAACCAGCGCTGTTGATTTGATACGGGCGTTGAATGCAGAAGGGGCAAAAGGATTAAAGCAGATTGGATTCTCTGTTGTGGACGAGACACCATTTGAGCCGTTTGATCTGGACCTGCAGCTTGAGCCGGATCAAACGGTTGATGTTGCACCGGGGTTGAGTGTTATTGCCATGAATACGCCCGGGCACACCTGGGATTTCATGAGTTACTGGATTCCTGAAAAGAAGATTCTTGTGGCGTCGGAAGCAGTGGCCTGTTATGAAAAAGGGGGGTATCTTCAACCGGAATTTCTGGTGGATTTTGATGCATATATTGCATCTTTAAACAGGCTGGAATCACTGGGAGCAACTGTTGTCTGCTGCGGCCACCACGCGGTGTTCACCGGCCCGGATGCTGTGGCGCACTTCCAGGCATCAGCTGGCGCGGCCAGGGCATACCTGGAGATGGTCGAAGCCTTTCTTGAACAGGAAGACAATGACATTGACCGAACCGTGATGCAGGTCAAGGCAGTGGAGTGGGATCCCCGGTCATGGCCCAAACAGCCGGAATCTGCCTATCTGCTCAATACCCGTCAGCGGGTGAAAACCATACGCAAGCGCATGATCAGCAACCCATAACCCGGGATGAAAACAATCATTTTTCCGGCGTCCACCCGCTTTTCCACAGAGCTTCTGCAACCACATGCACCGCCATGCCATGATCTGAAAACCAGGAATCCACCACAAAACGCTCACCTGTGTCAATCTCCTCAATGGCACAGGCCATATGGGGCCAGCCGTTGATCATGGCGCCTCTGCGGGCAATACCGAAAAAGCGGTGGAATTGGATCAGATGCGCATCCTGCAGCAGCAGCAGAAAGATATTGGTGTTCACCGCTTCATCCTCGCAATCCATCTGTCCGGATGCAAACATGCCGGCAAACGTCCCGCCGATATCGGTGTCAATTCCGGTCTTCTCACCAGTCACCTGTTCAAAATGCCGGATAACCCTGGATATCAATTGTCGTTCCTGTTCAGCAGTTTCAGGCAACGGAACAAAAAAGGCCTGAACCTGTTCCCAGTCCGAATCTGTGAGGCTGACCGCCGCGGTCTGCCTGCAGCCGTAGGAATAGCAGATTTTAAAGTCTGTGTAATGGAGACCGGTCATGCCATAGAGTTTGACAAACGCGCGGGGGTGTTGAACCGGCACCGTGGCACAGCTGCAGACCAGCATCAGTATCAGAGCAGAAAATGCTTTGGTGCCCATTGTCACAGCACCATTTCAATCAGATGGGGGCCGGGGTCTGTCTGTGCTTTTGTCAGTGCGGCATGCAGCTGTTCACCCGTGCGGACAGACACGGCCGGCACCCCCATTCCCTGGCTGATGCTGACCCAGTCGAGGACTGGATTGTCCAGTTGCATGAGCGGAGATGCGGCAGCTGCTTCTGTTGTGTACCCTGCACGGGCAAGCTCTACCGACAGGATATGGTAGCGGCGGTTGGCACAGATCAGGGTGGTGATATTCAAACCATCTCTGGCCTGCATCCACAAAGACTGGACCGCATACATTCCAGCACCGTCTGCCTGAAGATTGATCACCGGCCGGTCCGGGCAGGCCAGGGCGGCACCGACAGCACAGGGCATGCCCATGCCCAGCGCACCTCCGGTCAGGGTCATGAGGGTGTGGGGCCTTGCCGAGGGGGCAAGTGCGCTGTAGGCAGCGCCGGACGTAATGGATTCGTCCACGACAATGGCGTTATCCGGCAGGTCTGCACAAAGGATCTGGCCCAGGCTCTGGAGCGACAGGCTTGCCTGGATATCAACAGGAGCGGGTTTTGACAGCGGCGTGTCAACATCAGGCGTGTATGCCGGCGCATTGATATGATCGGCCAGTTGTGACAGGTGCTGCTGCACATCACCAGAATCTGAATCCAGCCGAAACACGGTCTGATGGTCTGCCAGTATCTGACTGGCCATTCCCTGATATCCGAAAAAAGCCACTGGTGCATCCATTCCGGCAAGAATGACCACAGAATAATCAGCCAGCTGTTTCACTGCCTGTTTTGGAAAATAGGGCACCCGGTTGATGACCGGCCAGCCAATACCCTGTTCCATGCAGGGGGGGAACGTGCTGGAAAACAGCGCACAGCCGGTTTTTTCCCTGATCCGTGCAGCCGCCAGAAGGCCGTCTTTTTTCAACGCCTGTCCGCCCATGATGATAACGGCTTTTTCAGTGCTGTCAAGCAGTGCTGCAGCCGTGTGAACCCGGTCCTCTGCTTCAGAAAGTGGCCCGGGAGATGGTGTGCAGATGGTTGTGTCGGTGCAGGTGCCCCATTGAAAGTCCTGGGGAATGATCAGGGTGGCCACCTGTCCGGCCAGGGCGGCGCAAATGGCGTCAGCAGTATCCCGGGACAGACTGTCCACAGATGTGGCCATCCTGTGCCATCCCGGAATTGTGCCGGCAAGGGTTTGAATATCCATGGTCAAAGGTGCATCCGCTGCCAGGTGCCAGGAGGCATGGTCGCCCACAAGATTGACAACAGGGGTTCCTGCCCGGTGCGCATTGTGCAGATTGGCAATGCCGTTGGCCAGGCCCGGTCCCAGGTGCAGAAGGGTAAGGGCGGGTCTGCCGGTCATCCTGCCGTATCCATCTGCTGCTCCGGTGCAGCAGCCTTCAAACAATCCCAGTCTGGATTGAATGGCCGGTTCTGCTGCCAGTGCAGCCACCAGCGGCATTTCAGTTGTTCCAGGATTGGCAAAACAGATGTCAATCCCTGCGGTAACCGCGGTTTTAATGATGATCTGGGCTCCGTTCATGGCGGGTTTTCATCCTGTTTATAATCCGACGTCACCTTTGTGCGCTTTATTTGATCTTGCTGATAATTTTTTCCACTGCTTTTTCAGCAGTGTCACCAAACAGGGTTTCGACGTCAACCAGATTCAGGTAACGGTCATCCCACTGAATGTTGTCACCTTCCAGTATCCAGTCTTTGAGACGGTTGTATTTTCCGCCAAGCGCTTTGATTTTCTTAAGCAGTGGAACATCTTTTGATGCTTTGAAGGTGATGTTCAGCGACAGGATAAACTCAATGATATTGGGAGTGGCCGGATTGGTGGAAATCACCGGGATCACCAGGATGTTTTTACCGTCTTTCCGGCCTTTTCCGATATAAACATTGCCTTCCCTGACGATGATGTTCTTGGTCCCTTTGAGACTGGGATCGGTCTCCACCCGCGATGTTTCATGTTCCAGGGCACCGGTTTTTTGTACCACCTTTATTTTTGTTTCCCGGGTGACCTCACCAAGTAGACTCAGACCGGTGATCTGGTATAAAAAACCGCCATTGATGCTTGCAATCACTTCCTGGAGATTTTTGAGCACCAGCACGTTTTTGTTGGTGAGCTGTGATATCTGGATATCATGGAGTGCCAGCTCGTCAAACAGGATGCCCACAAATTTTTCCACAATCCGGCTGGTGCCGACGGTCACTGTTTTTGCCTGATGTTTGATGGCATCCACTGGGCGGGCCATGGTGTTGATGGCCTGCCCGAGATTGTGGAAAAAGGTGTTGAGCATGTTGGAAGGGGTGCCCTTGATATTGAAGTCCACCTCAAAGTCTGACACTGGAAGCCGTCCGGACAGGTATTTAAACAGCAGTGTGAGATTGGCCATGTTGTCCAGGCCCATGGCAGCGGGAAATCCGTTCCCCCGCAGCTTTTTTGAAAACCGGTTATACAGCTGGGCAATGCATTCCCTGAATTTTTTTTCCAGCAGGACTTCATAGACGTCATGGCCCATGTCAGTATATTCGTCCAGCAGATCCTGGATCTCTTTTCTGCCTTCATACATGAATTTTGAACCGTCGTTGATGGCAAGGGCAGCGTAATATCCCCAGATGTGGCCCACCAGGGTATTGAGGACCGGAGCAAAATGCTCTTTGGTTTCCGGTATCTTGAAAACATCTTTGGCATAAAGATCAAACCGGTTTTCTCCCTGGGTGGTGATTACCACAGGCAAGGCTTTGTGGGCATGAAAAATGGCGGTATCCTTGATAATATCTCCCAGCACGCTTTCCCGTGTTCCAGCAGCACAGATAATGATCAACGGCTCGCTGGACAGATCAATGTGTTTTTTGTCTTCAATGAAATCCGAGGAAATGGTTTTATAGCACAGTTCACTGAGTTTAATCCGGATTTCATCTGCTGATGTTTTGTTTGATCCGGAACCTACGGTGGCCCAGTAGTGTTTTGACACAGCAAGTGATGATGCTGATTTTTTAATCTGCTCTTTCATCTCCAGAATGGTGCGCATTTTATCCGGCAGCGCCATCAGTTCATTGACCTGGTCGGTGATATAATGATCGGTCCGCGTCCGGGCGATTCCAGCCAGGTGCAGTCCGAGAACGGCACCGGCAGTCAACTGGGAGTAAAAGGCTTTGGTTGAGGCCACCGACATTTCAATATCCCTTCCTGAGCTGGTATACAGCACACCGTCGGTTTTAAAGGTAAGGTCTGAATCCCTCCGGTTGACAATCGCAAGGGTTCTGGCGCCGCAGGCCTTGACCATATCAACGGTCCGGTTGGTATCGGTTGTTGTACCGGACTGGCTGATAGCCACCACCAGGGCATTGTTCATGGCGGTTTCAGCGCCTTTCCCTTCTGCAATGCAAAAGCCGGACATCTCTGATGACTTCAGGGCACGGATATTGATGCCGGCATCCCCCATATAGAAATTAAGCAGATCAGCACAGCCCTGAGCTGCGATTCCTGCAGTTCCCTGACCGATAAAGTATACCTGTCTGATGCGGTTGTTTTTAAAGTCATCTTCCAGAGATGCGGGAATGACATAGGGATCAAGCGTGGTGGTAAACATCCCGGTTTCAGGATCCTGCCGGAATTTATTTTCCAGGGTTTTTTCCACAGATACCGGAGATTCAGAGATCTCTTTTAAAAAATAGTGGGGAAAATTCTGGCGGTCGATATCGCGGGAGGTGATCTGGCTGGTGAGGATCTGATCGCTTGAAAGCTCAATCGGGGTCTGATCATAATAAAATGAACGGATACCATCGATTCCGCCAGAGGAATTCTGGTCCAGCACCACAATCTGGCCTTTGTCCTCTCCATTGAGCTTGATGTAGTCTGAGGTTTCCTCTACGATTCCATAGAGTTCTGACGCTGCAATGTAATGATCCTTGGCAATGCCCACAAAAATCGCCTGTCCACTGCCTTTCTGGGCCAGAAACAGCTTTCCCGGGGCAAGGTCGGTATGCATGCTGATGGCATGGGAACCGTCAAAATCATTCACGGCAAGCCGGAACGCTTCCTCAACTGCATGCCCATGTTTGAGGTGATGCTCGATCTGCAGCGGGATCAGTTTGGTATCGGTGTTGATCTCCTTATGGATTTTATCGTACCGGGCCTCATACTCTGTTTTCAGTTCCAGGTAATTGTCAATGTCACCATTCAGGCAGACATGGATAATCCCGGTTTTACCGATTTCCTTATCAGTGGGGGTGTTGTCCTGGGGATGGCAGTTGGCAACCGAAATATCGCCGATAGAAGCCCATCTGGTATGGGCAGACACTGAGTGGGTGATAAACGGATATGCAACCAGAAGGTTGAGCATCAGGTCATTTTTGATCTGGCTGCGGATAAAGGCGATATTATCGCCAAGGGCACCGATTTCCGCAGCAAATTTATAAACAATGGCAATGGAGACCAGGTGTTCTCCGGTTTCAGGATAGGTATCGCTGATGGTCACAGAATTATTTTTCAGGACTGGATGATTTGTCCGCTGCTTGAGGCGGTCTGACAGGCCAGCCTTGATGAGTCCTTCCCGGTAGTGTTCAAACGCTTCTTTGGTAAAGGAAAACAGGACGGAAATTCCTGCGGAATCCCTGCCCCGGACTTCAAGGCGGTCAATGCTGTTGAGTATGGCATTGATCCGTTTAAATACGGTTAATCCCTCTGGGTTGCCAGAGGTCTGCAGGCCTGGGGAAAGGGCCTCAATGGATGTGATGTTCTCCAGAATCTCTTTTTTCAGGCACCAGCAGATGTCCTGGAGTTTCTCAAGGCGGACAGACAGCAGATCAACAATGGCTGACTGAAGATTGGGCATTTGTGATTTGAATATGGACCGCTGCTCTTTGATCAGCAGTTCAAGCGTATGAACAACCATTGAAAGCTGATTTTTTTTGTCTGTGTTGAAAAACAGTTCTGCAAAAAGGGTCTCCTGCTTGAGGTCCTGGCTTCGTTCATACAGGTCGTCTAAAACAGCATCTCCCCCAAGATAGGTATCTGGTATCTGTTCAATGTCCATGGGAAGTTTTCTGGATGCCAGTGACTCGGCGGCTGTTTGAATCCGGTCCAGACCAAGATCCTCCGGCCTGGCTTTTCCCTTGAAAGCGATCAGGGCAGAGATCCCGCAGGAAAACGTGTTGAGCTGAACAGGAAAGAAGACAAGGGTGTTTTCAGCAGCCAGGGAAACAGGTGTTCCAACGGCAATATGGACCGGCCATGTGGTGATGATCTGTTTAAACCATTGCCATGCTCTCAGAATCATTGATTTCTCCTCAGATGATAGATAGGGGTTGCAGGGTTACAATTGGGCTGTTGTGTCATGGTGATCTTTAAAATACTGTTTTAAAATCATTTTTGCATAGGTTCCGGCACGTGTCCCAATATATTTGCGGTGACCGACCACAACGGAAACAATGATCTTCCGGTTTCCGTTTTTTTCCGTTCCAAAACCAGTGAACCAGTCATATTTTACCGTATGAGACTTGTTGTACAGGGAACCGGTTTTGCCGCCAATGATCAGCCGGGACAATACAGGATCTTTTGACGCACCCCGGAAAGACTTGCTGGCAGTTCCCAGCGTGACGGTTTTTTGCATCAACTGCATCATGGTTTGCGCAGTTTCCGGCATGATAGCGGTTTTATACGGGGAGATGATGTTTTCGTAAAGAATGTCACCAGTGGTGCCGGTGACCTGTTCAACAATGCTGGGCTGCATGACATGGCCCGAGTTGATCACCGCTGCTGTCATCATGGCACCGAAAACCGGGGATATCAGGGTATCGGTGTTAAATCCGGAACCCAGTTCCGCAAGGTGATACTGGATGTCATTGGTGGCAAAAGAGCCGGTGGAAAAGGAGATGTCTGCATTGACTGCCTGGTTGAAACCAAAGGCATCTGCATAGGATTCCAGGGTCTCTTTTCCCAGAAGATTCTGTCCGAGTTTCCCAAACACCGGATTGATGGATTCTGCAAAGGCCCTGGAAAATGAAATTTGATAAGAATATTTGTTCCGGGTTTCTGTCAGCTGCCGTTTGTACAGGGTATACTTGTTGCCGTTGAAATATAACTGGGTCTGGGGAGTATAGCCAAGGGTTTCAACTGCAGCGGCAGCTGTGATGATTTTAAAGATGCTTGCTGCAGGGTAATCTGCTTCAACACAGGGATTTGCATCTGGATCGTCCAGATCAAATCCGGTCATGGCGATAATTTTTCCGCTGTCAGCTTCCATGGCCACCAGTGCAATCCGCTGGGGTTTTCCCCTGGTGATGGTTTTGAGCCGGTCCATACGGGACAGCAGGTATTCCTGCAGACCAGGGTCGATGCTGGTGGTGATGGTATAGTTGTTTTCAGGCGTTTCAACAAGATGGATTTTTTGACTCGACCGGGTAAACGGAGTGGCGCTGATGATCTGGCTGAGCTGGATTTGCGACAGGCGCGGTACTGCTTCAGGAACGAAAAGATCCTGACGGGATACCGCGCTCTGGGGCAAAATGCGGTCCGGTGTGAAATGGTTGATGGCAGACAATCCAATGGCTGCCACCAGGAGAAGAAGAGAAAGAACAACTGCCGACCGTTTCACAGCACTGAAAAGAAGGTGTTTTCTTTTTTTCTTTGTCAGATAATCTGTCTGAAATTCCCGCCAGGATTTTTTTGTATGCATATCCAAAAGAGCACCTATTAATACTGTATCTGAACAATATGACCGATCTGCATCATATAAACAAGGGGATGGTCTGTTTTATTTTACACTGTTTCCGGGTTTTACCTGCTGGTCAAATCCGGACAGAACAAGCCTTTTTTTGTCGGAGGCCGCAAGGATCATTCCCTGTGACAGTTCACCCATGAGCCTGGCCTCTTTCAGGTTGGCCACCACAATTACCTGTTTTCCCACGATGGTTTCAGGTGGATAGTCTTTTGCAATGCCGGCAACGATCTGCCGGGTTTCCGGTCCCAGATCAACGGTCAGTTTCAGCAGTTTTGAAGACGTTTCAATTTTTTCAGCAGCCAGAACAGTAGCGGTTCTCAAATCAATTTTTGCAAAGTCTTCAATGGTGATTTCATCTTTTAAAGGAGGTTTGAACGACGCTGCTTTTGGAGAGGGTTGTGGTGCTGCCTGTTTGTCAACGTCAATCCGGGGGAACAGCATCTGTGGCGTCTCAAGAATGCTGCCAGTCCGGATCTGGCCCCATTGAGCGGTTTCTTTCAGGGTGTAGAAACTGCCCTGAGGTTTTTCAACGCCCAGTGTCTGCTGCATGCTTCGGGATGTCTCCGGCATGATGGGATATATCAGGCAGGAGACCACCCGCAACCCTTCAACCAGATTGTACAACACGGTTTCCAGGCGGGACTGTGTTTCCGGTTTCTTCGCAAGCGACCAGGGTTCCTGGGTATCAATATATTTGTTGAGAACACTGATATACTGCCAGATGGCCATCACCCCTTTATGGAATTCATAGCTGGACATGGCAGCTGAGAACGTCTCAATGGCGGTATCTGCCTCAGGTTTCAGCGACAGGCTGTTGCGTTTTTCCACGTCCGGGTCAGCCCCTTTGATCTCGCCTTTAAAATAACGCTGGTTCATGGACAGCACCCTGGAAAAGACATTGCCCAGGTCATTGGCCAGGTCGGCATTGATTCTGGACACAATGGTGTCTTCCGTGAAATTGGCATCCAGCCCAAAAACCATCTCCCGCATGAGAAAATACCGGAATGCATCCACCCCATAGGTGTGTGCCACCTGAACAGGGTCAGTCACATTGCCGATGCTTTTGGACATCTTGCTGCCCTGGACATTCCAGAATCCATGGACATTCAACCCGTCATAGATGTCGATGCCGGCAGCCTTGAGCATGATCGGCCAGTAGATGCCATGGGGCTTGATAATGTCTTTTGCCACAAAATGCCGGGCACTGGGCCAGAACGCCTTGAAGTGTTCGCCATCTGGATATCCCAGCGCGGAAACATAGTTGACAAGGGCATCAAACCAGACATAGGTGACAAAGTTTTCATCAAACGGGAGGGTAATTCCCCAGGTCAACCGGGTTTTGGGTCTTGAGATGCACAAGTCCTCAAGCGGTTCCTTTAGAAACGATAAAAGCTCTTTTCGATACTGTTCCGGCCGGATGAAGTCCGGGTGGGTGTTGATGTGATCAATCAACCAGTCCTGGTATTGACTCATTTTGAAAAAATAATTGGATTCTTTGATCACACTCGGGGCAACCCCGTGATCCGGGCACTTGCCATCCACCAGCTCCCGTTCCTGGTAAAAGCGTTCACATCCGAAACAATAGAGCCCTTCATAGCTTGAAAAGTATATGTCACCGGCATCATAGATTGTTGACAGAATGGACTGGACCACCTTTTTATGGTGGTCATCTGTTGTGCGGATAAAATAATCATTTTCAATGTTCAGCTGTGGCAGCAACTGTCTGAACAGCTGACTGATCTGATCAGCATAGGCTTTTGGCGTGGTGTTCTGTTTTTCTGCCGCCTGTACAATTTTATCTCCGTGTTCATCTGTCCCGGTTAAAAAAAATGTGGCATACCCGTCCATCTGTTTGAACCGTGTGGCAACATCAGCTGCAATGGATGTATAAGCGTGTCCCAGATGGGGTTTGGCATTGACGTAATAGATCGGTGTGGTGAAAAATTGTCTGTTATCCGTCATGGTGGCTTGATCCTGAATGGTGTTTTGCCAGTTCCTGAATGGATTTTTCAACTTCAGTGCTGTCTTCCAGCCGGATACTGACGGTTTGTTTAAGTATATTCTGCCTGACAACCTTTCCTTCGCCTTCTTTGAGCATGACTTTTTTGCCCAGCTTGGGCATATCTTTTTTCAGGCTTTTGTATGTTTCATTTTCAAATGTCAGGCAGCACATCAGTCTGCCGCAGACACCGGATATCTTGGTGGGATTCAGCGACAGGCCCTGCTCTTTTGCCATTTTAATGGAAACCGGATCAAAGGTGTGCATAAAGGATGAACAGCACAGCTCTCTGCCGCACTTTCCAATACCGCCGCAATGTTTTGAAAGATTGCGGATACCCACCTGGCGCATTTCAATCCGGATACTGAACTCCTTGACCAGCAGCTTGATCAGCTCTCTGAAATCGATCCGGCCGTCTGCGGTGTAAAAAAAAGTCAGCTTGTTTTTGTCAAACGTGCTTTCAACACTGAACAGGTTCATCATCAAATTCAATTTGTTGATGCTCTGAATACAGAAATCAAAGGCCTGTTTTTCCAGTAGAGCGATCTCTTCCCGCCGGATAAAATCATCTTTGGTGGCGATTCGGACAATATCCTTTAATTTTTTTTGAATGCTTTCCACTTCAACGGGCGGGATGGCGATTTTGCCGAATCCCAGTCCCTGTTCGGTTTCCACAATAACAGGGTCCCCTTCTTTGAGAACAAACGCACCGCTTTTGAAATCATAGATTTTTCCTGCGGTTTTGAATTTTACACCGGCAACTTTAATCATATATAAAACGTCCTTTGCTGGTCGCAATTTTTAGAAAAAAGCGATCCAGGGTTAATCTTGGAGAGCTGTTCGCATCAATTCGTTTTTCTGTTTCCAGCCAGTGGTTCATCCAGTCCAGAAAAATGCGTGTTGATCGGTTACGGCCAATATCCGTAAAATTTGTTAAAAAATCAAGGTTCACTATTTTTTCAGGATGATGTTTTGCAATCAAAAGATCCCTGAAAAATGTGCGCAGAACAACCATGCTGTCGGGAAAATGATCTTTGAGCCTGCAGAGATGTTCGGCCAGCAAAAGCCCTGTTGAAATCGCTTTTTCCGCAGGGGCTGTCATCAGATCAAAAAGGCTGGTCATCAGCCATTTCCGAAAACCAGGCCAGTTGATTGATCCGCCTGTCGGATTTAATCCTGCAAAAAAAAGGGCTTTTTCATGGTCAGCGCCGGCACAGTGGGCTGCGATGTGGCTTGTCTGTTCGTCAAGGTGGTGGTGTTCGATCAGGTACTGCCGGATCATTAATGGGGTCACGGATGAAAACACCAGATGCCTGCAGCGGGAAAGCACTGTGGGCAGCAGCCGGGACTGAAGCGTTGCCGTGAGAATAAAAAACGTATTTTCCGGTGGTTCTTCAAGCATTTTCAGCAAGGCGTTCTGTGCCTGGGTATTCATCTGATCTGAGTTTGAAATCAACACCATCCTGAACCGTGCCTCATTGGGTCGGTTACAGATGCGGTCGGCAATCTGCCTGATCTGAGCAATGGAGATCTTTTTTTTATCTTTTTGCAGTTCGATGAACAGCAGATCCGGGTGCAGGTCTGCGTCGACCTTATGGCAGGAATCACAGGCAGTGCACCCCAGAGGCACATTGTTCAGGCAATTGATTCCTTTGAAAAACAAAACAGCCGCCTGTTTTTTTCCGGTACTTTCATCGCCTGAAAACAGCAGGGCATTGGGTATTTGACGGGATTCACTCAGGCGGGTCAGCGTGTGAACAATCTGGGGCTGATATTGCATCTGATCAAAGACTGGCATGGCTTGATCAAGGCTCAATCAATAGTCCACCCGTTCCTTGAGCTCCTTTCCGCATTTGAAAAAAGGCAGTCGCTTGGGTGGTATGGTCACTTTTTCTCCGGTTTTCGGATTCCGACCGGTATAACTCTGGTATTCTTTGATATGAAAACTGCAGAATCCTCTGATTTCTACCCGGTCACCTTTGATAAAGGCGTCAGAAAGCGAGTCAAAAAAGATTTTTACAATATCTGCAGCTTCTGATTTGGTCAGGTTTGTTCGTTCTTTCAACGTTGAAATGAGCTCAAGTTTATTCATGCTACCTCTTTTATCTTAACAATGCTTTCGAAACGCTTTAGACGGTTTTATTCAAGATCTGATAAAAAGTCAAGGGCTTATGCAAACAGATCCGGAAGCTTTTCAATATGATCCGCTTCGATTTCCACACCTGCATACTGGCCCAGCAGGTCGATTTTAATGATCACGCGACCTTTGCCTTTGTGATGGACAAACTCGCCCTGAAAACCAGCCATGGGGCCTTCAAGTATCATGACCGGGTCGCCTTTTTTCAGGCCTGTGATTGGCCCGGTGACCAGGTTGCTGTCCACACGGGTCAGCAATTTTAACGATTCAACCTGCTGCTCCGGAACTGGAACAGGGCCTGACTGGTTGCCTAAAAGTCTGACTGCTCCGGTGGTTTTGAGAACGGCCAGCTGGGATGCCGGATCACTGCCGGCCTTGACAAAAAGATAACCAGGGAAAAGCGGAAAATTGATCATCAAGTTTCGGTCTTTTCTCCGGCTTTTGCGTCGAATCGTGGGCAAAAAGACCTCGATCTTTTTTTTTTCGATGGCCTTGTGCACTGTCTGTTCAAAATTGCTTCTGGTGAGAAGGGCGAACCAGTTTTGAGATTCCATCATTTTGTACCAAACTCTCCAATGCCGTGCAGGTTGATCAGGAAGGCAATTGCATTCTCTCCCCGGGATTCGGAAAAAAACAGGCGAAATGTCCAGCACGCTTTTTGATAGGTGAAACCGGCCTGGGTCTCAACGGTCCTGCGGGTTTCCAGATTTTTTTCAATCGAACAATAGGCGGACATGGCTTCGGTGAGGCTGACATTCAGACGTGAGTATACGGTTTCGTTAACATCACTGGTATAGCGGTACTGGGTGGTTAATGAATCACCCCGGTTGTCAGAGAGTGTGCCACCGATATTCAGCTCTTTAAAGTGACTGTCGTGGGGAGAAACAGCCATGTCCATATTCAGAGAGATGAACGCTGACGGTTTCAGTTCTGTTTCAATGAAAAAATTTGAAAAGGATCGGGGCTCATTGTCCCGCTCCTTTCGGATATCATAGCTTTGATACAGTTTGACATAGGCGAACTCATCATAGACGGCAGAAGTTTCTCCTGTTGGGGTGGTGCGGGTGTTCCGCCGGATAAAATGATTGGTCAATGACCAGGTGATCTGGTTTTTCTCAGCTAACCGGTCAAGGTCATCGAACAGGGGCAGATCATCCTGGCTCACAGAAGGGGAATAAAGATATTCCAGTTTTGGAACCAGCTCATGTTTGGCCTTGTCAGCAAAGGCATTGTTCAGATCGAACACCCGGATCAGTTTGCTGGACAGCTCGCCTCCGATATCATAGGTTTCCCGCGTTCTGAAATCATCTGAATGGCCATGGATATCTGTGAAATCAGGTGTGTGCCAAAGGGTCTGCCGGACGCCGGCCCAGGGTTCAAGATAGAAAAATTTCCCGATCCGCATGGGCCTTGAGATTTTTGGATAGATATCTGCCCGCTGTCCTCTGACAAGGGTTGCTGTGGTATCTTTGCGGTAAAATGATCGGTATTCGCTGTCCAGGGTATAGTAGAACCCGGAACTGCCGATTTTCTGTTTTGATGCGGCAAATTGAATCCCCGGAAGGGTCTGCAGGGTTGTGTCATCCACGTTCTGACGCCGGGCATTGATATTGTCATACCACAGAGCATCCAGATTTAAGCTGAAATTGGACCATGACTTGTAAAGGTTCAATGAGTTTTTACGGGTATCATCGTCATAGGCATCCAGGTTCCTGCCGAATGTGTCTTCAAAACGGGCATCAGTTTCGATATAGCCGGTGAATCCGTCATGGAATTCATTTAAAAAATCCTGATCACTGACCACGTCCACATCCAGTTTTGCACTGAAACCATTGGGCAGCGTCTGGTCATGCTTCATCCTGAACCAGAAACGGTCGGTATTGGTCCGCTGTGGGGTGCTGCTGTAACTATAGAGCTTTGTTGCATCTGTTCCGTCATCAACGGTGTCATCGTCAAGATAATCAAAAAAGACCGTTCCTCTGGAGCTGTTGTCCAGAACATATCGAAATTCAGTTCCCAGTTTGGTGCCGCGGTCTGACATGTGATCAATATAAATGGTGGCATCATGACTGCGTGAAAGGGCGAGGAACAAGGGTTGCTCATATTCAAACCCTTTCCTGTCTGAAGTGGTGATCCGGGGAGCCAGCAGCCCTGACTGGCGTTTGGTCTGAACCGGAAAAATCAGAAACGGAGAATAGACAGCAGGAATTTTTTTTGCCCATAAAACCGCATTGGTTGCGGTTCCATACCCTTCGATGGTCACCTTGATATTTTTGCCGGTGATTTTCCAGTCCGGTGTATCGCCGCTGCAGGATGTGATCGATCCTGTGCTGGCGTCATACGTAAATTTTCCGGTTTTCCGGATGTTTTCCCCATGGATATAAAAATTGTTTTCCTGGATAAAGATGGTGCCTTTATGAATGGTGCCGATTTCCGTGGCCAGGTTGATCTGCATGGCATTGCAGGAAATGGAATCTTCTCCTGAAATCAAGAGGACATTGCCTTGAGCAAAGGCATCTTTTGTGGTATTGGAAAATTCCACATAATCGGCTTCAAGCCGGGTTTTTCCGCCAGTGATCACCACCTCGTCTTCTGCAATGTAAAGGTCCCTGGCTTTATCAAACGTGACGCTTAGGGCGGTAATATGCCAGGCAGTCTTTTTCGGGTCATCCGCCAGAAAATCCCTGGCCCAGACCGGATGAATTGTTACCATTATATAAACAGCAGCAAAGGCAGCTAAAAACAGTGCTCCTTTTTTGTGCAGCAAAAGGCCCATTTTCTTTCCAGTAAAAAATTGCACATCAGTTAAAATTACTGTATAAAGCCATTTTATAGTTTAAAAGTCAAGTCTGAATCCAACGGTGGGCAAGGCAAAAGGCAAACAATAAGATGACATTTTCCATAATTGATTCCATCGGCAACACCCCTTTAATTGAGATCCAGAAAATGAATCCGGTAAAAGGCGTGAAGATTCTGGCCAAACTGGAATACATGAATCCTGGCGGCTCGGTAAAAGACCGGGCCGCATTGTTTATGATCACGGCTGCGGAAAAATCAGGAGAGCTGACACCGGATAAAACCGTCATTGAAGCCACCAGCGGCAACACCGGGATTGGTCTTGCCATGATCTGTGCTGTTAAAGGATATAAAATCGCTTTGACCATGGCAGAAAACGCCAGTGAAGAGCGCAAGAGCATCCTGCGCGCCCGGGGCGCACAAATTATCCTGACACCCCGGCATCTGGGTTCGGATGGCGCCATTGAAGAGGCCTACCGCCTGGCCAGGGAGAATCCGGATAAGTATTTTCTCACAGATCAGTATAATAATGATGCCAACTGGCAGGCCCATTACGACACCACCGGTCCTGAGATCATTGAGCAGACAAAGGGAACGATCTCCTCTCTGGTGGCAACCGTTGGTACCAGTGGTACCCTGATGGGGCTTTCCCGGTGCCTGAAGGCGTATCATCAGGATATCCGCATTGTCTGTGCAGAACCATATCTCGGACATAAGATCCAGGGGCTTAAAAATATGAAAGAGTCCTATACCCCCGAGATTATGGATAAAACCCTTCTGGATGAAAAAATCAATATTGATGATGAAACTGCATTTGAAATGGCACGGAGGCTGTCCAGAGAGGAGGGGCTGTTTGTGGGAATGAGCAGCGGGGCTGCCATGGCTGCAGCCATTGAAGAGGCCCGGAAGATCAAAACCGGGGTGGTGGTGGTGATTTTCCCGGACAGCGGGGAGCGGTATCTGTCCACCAGCCTTTTTTCCGTGGAAAATCCCATTGGCCTGTCTTTGTTCAACACCTTTTCAAAAACAAAAATACCGTTTACACCCCTGGAAAAGGAAAAGGTATCCGTTTATACCTGTGGGCCCACCGTTTACAAACCACTCAATGTCGGCCAGTTGCGGCGCTATGTTTTTACCGATCTGCTGATCCGGTTTATCGAATACCACCGTGTCCGTGTCAATCATGTTGTCAATATTACCGACTATGATGATAAAACCATTCAGGGCGCTTATGAGGCTGGCCGGAATCTGTCGGAATTTACCCGGACCTATTTTGACGCCTTTAAAAAAGATATGGACCGGTTGAATATCCGGCCGGCAGATGCATATCCCAAAGTGTCGGATCATTTTGAAGAAATGATTGACGTTGTCCGCCTTCTGCTCGAAGGTGCGCATGCATATGAAAAACTGCATTCTCTCTATTTTGACATTTCCCGTCTGCCGGGATACGGTGAGTTTTCCAACGTGGATCTGGATAAAATCAAACTTGGTGCAACCGTGGATCTGGATGAATATGAAAAGCGCAACCCCAGGGATTTTACGCTTCTCAAACGGGTCCGCCTGTCTGAGTTGAAACGGGGCGTTGGGGTAAAGACCCAGTGGGGGAATGTCCGGCCTTCTCTCCATCTTCAATGTGCAGCCATTGCCATGAAATTTCTGGGCACCCGATTTGACATTCAGACCGGCAGCCGGGAATTGATTTTCCCCCATCATGAAAATGAAGTGGCCATTGCCAAAGCAGCAAAAGGGGGAAGTCTTGCCAGCTACTGGCTGCATTGTGATCCTGTCCAGTATGACGGCTCTTTTGGGGGGTCAGATATTGATGAATTTACCCTTGACCGGTTGATAGAGATGGGGTGGAAACCGGAAACCATCAGGTTGTGGCTGATTTCCAACCATTACCGGAAAACACTGGTGCTGTCAAAGCATGCGTTGATGCAGGCAGACCAGACACTGGAAAAGATCAACCGCTGCATTGAAAATTTGATGGTGATTGAAGCCGGTGAAACCTGTGAAGACATTGATCAGATCCTGTACGACATGAAATCGGATTTTTCAGAGGCCCTGGCAGATGATCTGAAAATATCCGGTGTGGTATCATCCCTTCTGGTGCATGTAAAGACCATTAACCGGCTGGTGGATCAGCAAAAGATTGATCAAAACGGCGCAGAAAAACTGATCGAAGGATTCAGAGACATTGATGCGGTGCTTCAACTGTTTCATTTCCATAAAAAAACGGAATATTCCGACCAGGTCCAGGATCTGATGGAGAGAAGAGCAGCCGCCCGTCAGCAGAAGAACTGGGAACTGGCAGATCAGCTCCGTGAGCAGCTGGAGGCCCTGGGCGTGAGTGTTCATGACAAAAAGGTAGGACAATGAATCAGCAGAAGATATTCTTTTTTCCCTTTACCCATATGAACCGGCAGCAGTGTGAAACGATAGCTGCAGTATTTCCGTCCTTCACCCTGTTGTCGATGGCGCCCCGAACCCCTGATCTGGATGAAAATTTTCATGGATCTGGTCCGGGGCGGATCCACAGGGTATTTTCTCCGGAAAATGCACTGGAATCTGCCCGGCAGAAAACCCTGCACTATCTTGAATGGGCTCAAATCCACAAGGGGAACCAGAAGAATCTGAAGGCGCTTTTGCAGGATACGCCATACTTTACCTCTGATACCCATGTCAGTGCCATAAAGTCCCAGATTAAAGGGGTTGCAGCGCAAACAGCTGATGGGGCGGCACTTCACCGCCAGTCGTTTGAAGATGCGCTGCTGTTTCTGGAACTGGCAGAACGGCTTGACTCTCAGACCGAACAGATTGATCTGGAGCTCAGATCTCTGGACCAAACCAGGGTCGGGCTTGTTTCAGCGCTGCGTGGCATGGAGGATGATCAAGATGACATTCATGCACCGCCCCCTTTTGCAGGGCAGGATCCAGGTGCGGTGATGACTGCTGAAAGGGTGCAGGCGTGGTTTTGCTGCATGCATGCCAATGGGGCCCTGAAAACAGCAGAGGAGATGCCGGTATTTGTAACCACAAGTGCAGCTGTTTACAGCTATCTTGAGGCCAACTGCACAGATGTTGTAAATGCCCTTGACATCACCCGGATAAAAGTGCATGAAAATAATTGCAAGACAAAAGATGAATGGCAGCAGCAGTTTTACAACCAGCTGCAACAGGCTGTTCACGGTAGAGGCAGCCGGATTACAGATCTGCCGGAAGTGTCGGATGACTGTTCATATTCAGTCGAGATTTCAGTGGGGATTTTTTCCGGAAACAGGATAAACACACTTTTAAATGAACCAGAAAAACCCATGGTGGTATGCCTGGTCAAATTAAAGTGATAAAAAGCTTGATTTTAATGAATTACATGTTATAAATGCGTTTTTTAATGCACGCGACATTTAAAAAATGAGTTTATAAAACACCAGGCGTTAAATTATTTAAGGAGGCTATTAAAATGGCATTTACCCCAATTGTTGACCAATCAAAATGTGTTGGCTGTGAAGAATGTGTTGATGTATGTCCCGTAGAAGTGTTTGAAATGGAAGATGATAAATCTGTTCCAGTGAATGCAGAAGAATGTATGGGCTGCGAAAGCTGCGTTGAAGTTTGTGAGGAAGACGCAATTACGATCGAGGAAGACTAAACCTCACCAGCACGTTACACCAGAACCAGAACTGCCGGGATTTTGATATACTCAACTCCCGGCAGTTTTGTTTTCAGGGCTGAAATGTTCTGTCGGACGTCCTGTCCAGACACCACAGGGCCCTGCCTTTTGTTTATTCGATCTCATTGTACAGATTCAAATCCGGATAGTGCGTTTTTGCACATTCCTGACAGATACCGTGGCTGAACCTGGCTTCAGAATGTTCGTGAATATACTGCTCAATCTGCTTCCAGTATCCTTTGTCATCCCGTATTTTTTTACAATGGGAACAGATGGGAAGCAGGCCGCTGAGCTGTTTGACATTTTCCAATGCCTTTTTGAGTTCCTGAATGAGGTCGGTTTTCTGTTTTTCAGCCGTGTTTCGATTGTCGATGTTCTGGCTGTTCTGAAGCGCAATGGCGGCAAGTTCACCAAATCCGCTGGCAATGTCGGCATCGTTTTGTGTGAAATCTGATTTTTTGTTTGCCAGTCCCATGATCCCAACAGTTTTTTGCTCGATGACAAGGGGAGCAAACAAAACGTTTTTCAGTGGTACGTGTCCGCCGGGCATGAACTGAACCCATTCAGAATGCATAAAATCATTATCAAATACAGTGGCGCAGGTATGGTAGGCGGTTTCCCTCAACCCCCGGATGGGCATGGGCAACTCCGGATCAACAGTACAGGCAAGGTTGCCGGCCTCCAGGAACAACACCTCATTTTCACTGCCATCTTCTGACAGCAGGGCAACATAGCCGGATGTGGATCCAATCAGCTCGGAGCAGATATCAAAGACTTTTCTGGCGGTGGTTTTAAAATCTGTTTGCCGGAGAATCGCCCGGGCTCCTTTCAAGAGCCCGGCAATTTCCTGTTCCCGGATGGTGGACTGCTCCAGTGCTGTCTGAAGTGTGCGTTTCGTGGATTCCAGATGGGTGATGAGACGGTGGCGTTCCATGGCGTAGCGGATGGTCCGGGTAATGGTGGCAACCGAAGGTTCTCCTTTGCTGAGATAGTCCTGAGCGCCGTGTTGAACAGCAGAAAGGGCTGTTTCAAGGTCATTGATCCCTGACATGATAATGACGGGAATTTGCGGGTACTGTTTATAAAAGGTTAAAAATGTGTCCAGTCCATAGCTGTCGGGAAGGTGAAGATCAAGTATTGCCACGTCTGGAGTGATCGTCTCAGCCATCTCAAGGGCTTTTTCAAGCCGCTGTGCATGAAAAACTTTTGTTTGTATCTCGTCCGATGATGTAAGGGTTTCTGTCAGCAGCAGTGCATCATCCAGATTGTCCTCGAGTATCAAAACAGTGATCGGTTGACGCGCCATCATTCACTCCTTCGGGGCAGTTTAACCAGTTGAAACCAGAACCCTTCGATCTGTTTTACAATTTCGGAAAACTGTCGAAAATCCACAGGTTTTGAAATATAGCAGTTGGCATGCAGCTGATATGCTTTGCAGACATCTTCTTCACTCTGGGAGGTGGTCAGGACCACGACAGGCAGATCTGTCAGGTCTGGATCATCCCGGACAGCCTTTAACACTTCCCGGCCATCCATCAATGGCAGATTTAAGTCCAGAAGAATCAGATCCGGTCTGGGTTTGTGGAGATACTCCTCCTGCTGGCGCAGAAATTTCATGGCGGCAATGCCGTCAGACACCACATGCACATCCATTCGGACTTTAGAGTCTTTTAATGCTTCCAGAGTCAGTTCCACATCATCAACATTATCCTCGACCAGAAGAACCTGGGCCGGTTTGACGTTATCCATATCTGTCATTTGAGTTTCCTTTGTTTTGGAAGAGAGAAAAAAAAGGTAGCGCCTTCATCTTGAGCGGATTCCAGCCAGAGTTTGCCGTTATGGCGGTCAATAATTTTTTTACACAGGGCAAGACCGATACCGGTCCCGGAATATTCCTGCCGGGTGTGCAGCCGCTGAAAAATCATAAAGATCCGTTCGTGAAACCGGGGGGCAATGCCAATGCCGTTATCTTTAACAAAAAAGCAGTATTCATCTGTTGTTTCGTGACAGCCGATTTCAATAATAACGGTATGATTTTCATTGTACTTGATCGCATTTGTCAGTAAGTTCTGGAACAGACTTGTGATCTGAGTGCGATCCACAATGACTTCCGGAAGGTCGCGCACGGCGATCTGTATCTTTTTTTCCTGAAAACCAGATGTGAGCGTTTCAGAAATCCGGGTGATCACTCTGTGCAGGTCTGTTGGCTTCAAAACAAGATCCTGCGTGTTGACGCGGGACAGACGCAGCAGGTCATTGATCAGTCCCTGCATTCGCCTTCCGGCATTGATTGCCCGCTCAATATAGTGCACGCCTTTTTCATCCAGAAGGTGTGTATATCTGGATTCCAGAAGCTGAAGAAATCCGACAACCGCCCGCAGAGGCTCCTGGAGATCGTGGGAGGCCACATAGGCAAATTGCTGGAGCTCTGCATTGGATCTTTCCAGATCCGCCAGTGTCTGTTTCAGCGAGGCTTCCATGTTGAGCCGTTCTGTCAGATCGACAAAAGTGGCCAGAAAATGGTCATGAACAGCAGTGCCGGAGATAATGACATTCCGGGTTTCTCCGTTCTTGCAGGTCATCTGGTATTCAACAGGGTCGATATCAATATGAAAGGTTTTTGCCCGGTTGACAGCTTCTGCCCAGGTGGTTTTGACCCATTGCCGGTATTTCGGGTCTGGATAAACCTTTTCCCACCAGCTGTCCAGGGTTGGAATATCAGCCAATGTATACCCGAAAACCTGAGTGAGTTTCGGGTTGATGTCCAGAATAATGCCGTTGTCTTTGGCAAAGCACATGGGAATCGCAGCGGAATGAAAAAGCATTTTGAATTTGCTTTCACTTTTCTGAAGGGTTTGTTCAGCCTGTTTGCGGTCCTGAATTTCCTGTACTAAAGATTTTGTCTTACGGGCAATTTCCTTTTTCATGGCCCACAGCCCGATGATCGTGATCAAAAAAAATAAAGGTGTCACAATCAATGCCAGGGCTTTGGCCAGCGTTTTCCACCCGGGACCTGTCTGTTGCAGGATCGGGCCGAACCATTTT
>JAABSK010000119.1 GCA_011390435.1 Desulfobacteraceae bacterium
GGCCCAGAAAATGGAATCAGTCGGCCGATTGGCCGGCGGTGTCGCCCATGATTTCAACAACATGCTGGGAGTGATCTCAGGCCGGGCTGAACTGGGCCTGAAAAAGACCGCTCCCACCGATCCGGTGCACAAGGACCTTGAACAGATCCTCAATGCTGCGGACCGGTCCGCCGATATCACCCGGCAGCTGCTCGCCTTTGCCAGAAAACAGACCATAGCGCCGAAGGTAATCGATTTGAACGATACGGTGGATACCATGCTCCAGATGCTGGGTCGGCTCATCGGTGAACACATTGACCTGCAGTGGCAACCGGTCGACGATCTGTGGTCGGTGAAAATGGACCCTTCGCAGCTTGATCAAATCCTGGTGAACCTGTGTGTGAATGCCAGAGATGCCATTGCAGATGTGGGCAAGATCACCATTGAAACCGGTATGAAAGCGTTTGATACAGCCTATTGTGACGTACATGCCGGATTTGTACCGGGTGAATTTGTCCTGCTGGCGGTGAGCGATAATGGATGCGGGATGGACAGATATACCCTGGACAACCTGTTTGAACCCTTTTTCACCACCAAGGAAACCGGCAGGGGCACCGGTATGGGCCTTGCCACGGTGTACGGCATTGTCAAACAGAACAATGGATTCATCAATGTCTACAGCGAACCGGGAAAAGGCAGCAGTTTCAGGATCTATCTGCCCCGCTCTACCGAGGACATGGCCGAAAAAATACCGAAAAAACACATGGCACTTCCGCCGCGGGGCAGTGGTGAGACGATTCTCCTTGTGGAAGATGAAGCCACGATCATGGAAATGCTGGAAATCATGCTGGAAAGCCTGAATTACACTATTATTACCGCAGATTCTCCCAGCCGGGCCATGGAGATGGCCCGCTCCCATGCAGGGCAAATCCACCTGGTCATCACTGATGTGGTGATGCCGGAGATGAACGGCCGGGATCTGGCCGAAAAACTGTCCGCCCGGTATCCGGATATCAATATTTTGTTCATGTCCGGTTATACCGCCAATGTCATTGCTCATCAGGGGGTGCTGGATGATGGGGTGGCGTTTATCCAAAAGCCTTTTTCTATGGCAGATCTGGCTGAAAAGGTGCGGGAGATTTTAGATATGACAGAGCGATCAAAAAATAAAAAAATATCCTGATCTGAAAGCTGTCCATCCAAACCATTCGCTCTAACCATTCTTCCAGCTTGATCTTGATTTTTTTTGGTACGCCTGGAGAGATTCGAACTCCCGGCCTACGGATTAGAAGTCCGTTGCTCTATCCAGCTGAGCTACAGGCGCAAACCAGAAAGACTTTTATCAAATTTGATTTCACTTGTCCATAAAAAAAACAGACCTGGCCTGGACAGGCAGAAAATATTGCTTTCAT
Source organism: Desulfobacteraceae bacterium (assembly GCA_011390435.1). Next base: position 1,392 of record JAABSK010000119.1, read on the forward strand.
GGAAATGGCGATAATGGTATAGTGTGGTTTTATCAAACAAAGCGAAGGTTATGTTGAATGTCAAAAGAGATTGAAAAAAATAAAAAACGCCTGACCAAAAAAGACTTTCTGCTTCCGGTGCAAAAAAACAAACATTCAAGCTCAAAAGCCCTGATAAAATCTGATCCGGTTCAAAGCTATTTAAATGAAATCAGCCGATATAAATTATTGAACCGGGAAGAAGAAATTGAGCTGGGCACCCGGATCCAGCAGGAAAACGATCAGGAAGCCGCATATATCATGACCACTTCCAACCTGCGACTGGTGGTTAAAATCGCCCTTGAATTCCAGAGGATCTGGATGCAGAATCTGTTGGACCTGATCCAGGAAGGCAATATCGGCCTGGTTCAGGCCGTCAAAAAATTTGATCCTTATAAAAATGTAAAATTTTCCTATTATGCCTCGTTCTGGATCAAGGCCTATATCCTCAAATTTATCATGGACAACTGGCGAATGGTAAAAATCGGAACCACCCAGGGCCAGCGCAAACTGTTTTTCCGCTTGAAAAAAGAAAAACGACTGCTGATTGAACAGGGATTTGATCCCAAACCCAAACTGCTGTCTGAGCGGCTGGGCGTGTCGGAAAAAGAGGTGGTGGACATGGATCAGCGGCTGGACAACTGGGATTTAAGCCTTGATGAACCATTGAAAAATGATTCCAACACCGAGCGTATTGAATTTATCAATCTGGAAACTGACTCGTCTGAAGACAAAATGGCCAAAAAAGAGATCGAAGATATCCTTCACACCAAGGTCAATGAATTCAAAAAGACATTAAACGATCGGGAACTGGATATTTTTACCCGGAGAATTTTTTCTGATTCACCTGAAACCCTTCAGGAGATCGGAGAACAATACGATATCTCAAGGGAACGGGTCCGGCAGATTGAAAACAATATCCTGAAAAAAATGAAAGCCTATTTTAAAAAAGATATGCCGGATTTTGACATGTATGACCACAATCTGTAATTTTTGAACGCCGCAATTCAATCAAGGTGAAAAACCAATGGTAAAAAAAACGCTGATCTGTATGTCTCTTGCCTTTCTGATGGCAGCCCTGACAGGCAGCTGTACCCACATGCATCCCGCTGCTGTATCACCCGGCACTGTCCGGCTGAACAGTTCCATAACCGGCACTGACAGCGAAACATCCACTGCCTATCTGTATCTGGCTTCCAGGCGTGCCATTTCAGCCGGAGAATACGACACTGCCGCAGCAATCCTTGAAAAAGCCCTGAAAAAAGATCCAGATTCCTTTATTCTGACCCGTGACCTGGCAAGCCTGTACCTGCAGCAGAAGCGTGATTCAAAAGCGCTGGAGCTGACGGAAAAACTGGTGGAACTCCAGCCGGACAATGTGGATGCCCTTCTGCTTTTGATCCAGCTGAAAAAGGACAGCCTGGACGAAAACACGCTGGTGAAAATGTTAAATCGGATACTGGTGCTTGATCCGGACAACAAAGAGAGCTTTCTCAGACTGGGAAAGATCTATCATGAAAATGAAAGCAGTGACAGTGCCCTTGCCTTGTTTGAAAAAATGGCGGATCAGTTCCCTGACGACTATGTGGCCTGGTATTACCTGGGCCAGGCCAGCCTGAACAACCAGGACTATGCCAGGGCAGAAGCATGTTTTTTAAAAACCATTGAGCTGGAACCTGCTCTTGTGGAACCGAGATTTCAACTGATCCGCATCTACCAGGAACGGCCTGAAAAAGATCAGAGCAGCACGATATCCGACAGATACACCGAAATCCTGGAGATGGATCCAGGCAACCGCCGGGCCCAGCTGGGGCTGGCCCTTCACCTGCACAAAACCCGTCAGAAACAGGCGGCAGCTGTCATCTTTGAAGAACTGAGCGCAGCAGTAGATACAGATTCCAAAATCATCATGGTGGCCTTTGATGAATATATCTCCACAAAAAAGTACGCGGATGCCCGGGTCATCTTTTCGCAGATGCTTAAAACCGATCCGGAAAATTCAACCCTGAATTTTTTTTCCGGAATGGTTTATGAAGCCATGGGAAACTATGATGCTGCCATTGCCCATTACCTGAAAATCACACCGGATCATGAACAATATCAAAAATCCATCCTGACCATTGCCTACCTTTATAAAGAGCTGGACCGCAATCATGATGCCATTGCCTTTCTCCAGGCCAGACACCGGATCCACCCGGATGATACTGATATCATGAGCTACCTGGCCTCATTTTACGAAGATGACGATCAACATGAAGCTGCCATTGCCCTGCTGGAAAAAGCCCTGGCCCTTGCACCCAACGATACCGGACTGCTGTTCAAGCTCGGGGCCATTCAAGATACCGCAGGTTTCCAGGAAAAAGGGCTGGACACCATGAGAAAAATCCTTGAACTTGACCCGGAAGATGCCAGCGCCCTGAACTACCTGGGGTATTCATATGCAGATATGGAGATCCGTTTGGATGAAGCCTTTGATTTGATTGAAAAAGCCTACCAGATCCGGCCGGATGACGGATATATCACTGACAGCATGGGATGGATTCACTATAAGCTGGGCAATTATGAAAAAGCGGTCTTTTTTCTGGAAAAGGCAGCTGAGCTTACTGAATTTGAAACCATCATTGCAGATCACCTTGGCGATGCCTACCTGAAAGCGGACCGGCCGGACGATGCACTGCGGGTTTTTAAACTGGCGCTGGAAAACAGCACTGAAGAGGACCAGGATCTTGTACCGAATATCCGGAAAAAAATTGAGCAGCTTGAAAAAGATTAGATGATTTTTCCCTGCCTGCGCGTTTATCTGATTTGCAGCCTGCTCGTGTGCGCTGCCCTTTTTGGCTGCAGTACCCCCCGACCTGCAACCGATCCAGCCGCCGATGCAAAAGCCCGTGCCATTGCCACAGATCTCGAATCTTTCAACCAGTCGATTTTTACTGCAAAAGGCACCTGCACCGCAACCCTGCACACCCCTGAATCAATACAGGCCTTTACCATTGCCTGGGCAGCAGCGTTTCCGGACAAACTGCGCATGACCCTCCTGATGTCCGGACACGCAGTGGAGACCATTGTCTTTTTTCAGGACACCCTTTCCCTGTTTTCCCATACCGGCCGGCACGATCTTTTTCTGGATTACGGCAGTGATCCAGACCTTGAACGATATCTCCAGGTGCCGCTGAAAACGTCGACTCTCATCCGGATATTGCTGGGCCGCCTGCCTGTGCAGGACTTTGACGATGCATATCTTTCAGTGGACAATCCAGATGTCACGATCCTGAGAAGCACACCAAAGCGTTTTTTGCAGGCGGTGGTGACAGATTCGTCAGGCCGGCTTGAACAACTGCGGCTGGAGACCTTTTCACAAAAATCCTTGTACACGATGACCATTCATGATTATCAAACCCATGGGGCACACACAATTCCAGGCCGTATTGAAATCGCTGACAACCGTGGCAGGACACTGAAAATACAGATCACGGGTTTTGATGCAAATCCCCCTTTAAAACCAGGGATATTTCAATTGACAGAACCGGGATCATGAGCATAATAAAGAAGATTTACAAACCATTTTTCTCAAAGGAGATGATATAAAATGATTCACAAAGATGTTGATTCTGCAAAAAAATCCAAAGGGTGTCCGTCACAAGGCAGTGGTCAGGACATGGCTGCCAGACAGAAACGGGAAGATGAGGCCATCAAGACATCCCTTTCCAAAATCAAACATAAAATTTTTATTCTCAGCGGCAAAGGCGGTGTGGGCAAAAGCAGCGTTTCTGCCAATCTTGCCGCCAGCCTGTCCAAAAAAGGCTATAAAACCGGACTGATGGACGTGGATGTTCACGGCCCGTCCATCGCCCAGATGCTGGGCCTGACCGAACTTCTGGATATTTCTCCTGAATCCCACCTGCTGATCCCCAAACAGGTGAATGAAAACCTGAAAGTGGTTTCTGTGCAGGCATTGATGCAGGACAGAGATCAGGCCATCATCTGGAGAGGGCCTGCGAAAACCGGTATGATCCGCCAGTTTGTCAGCTCGGTTGAATGGGGTGAACTGGATTTTCTGATTATCGATGCCCCTCCGGGCACAGGCGACGAACCTTTGACCGTTGTGCAGACCATCCCGGAAGCCCTTGGCGTTATTGTGACAACACCTCAGGAAGTCGCCCTTGCCGACATCCGCAAATCCATCTCCTTTTGCAAAACCGTACAGCTCAAAACACTGGGAATCGTTGAAAACATGGCTGGGTTCTCTTGCCCGCACTGTCAGCAGCACATTGATCTGTTCAGCAAAGGCGGTGGCGAAAAAACTGCCAGGGCCCAGGGTCTGAGCTTTCTGGGTTCGATTCCTTTTGACACACGGGTTGTGGCATCCGGAGACAGCGGTGTCCCCCTGATGTTCAGTGACGATGAAAGTCTGTTTTCAAAAGCATTTACCACGATAGTGGATAACATTATCAAGCAATTGTAAAAAAGAAACGATTGGATACCCACCTTCAAAAAGCCAGGGAACTGAAAGATCTTTTAAACCTTCGGGAAAAGGACCGCCTCTGTGCCCTGGCCTGTTCCAGTGATCAGGCCATTCGCAGAAAGCCCGAACCCCTCGCAACAGACGACTACAGGCAGGGGTTCAGCACGGATGCTGACCGGATTCTCAACTCCCTTGCGTTTACCCGGTATATTGACAAAACCCAGGTGTTTTCGCTGATTAAAAACGATCATTTAACCCACCGGGTCATCCATGTGCAGCTCTTGTCCCGGATTGCCCGGACCATCGGCCGGTATCTGGGCCTGAACGAAGATCTCATCGAGGCAGCCAGTCTCGGGCATGACATCGGACATCCTCCGTTTGGCCATGACGGGGAATATTTTCTGTCCGAACTGACCCGGGAACACGCTGCAGGTTTTTTCCATCATAACCTCCAGAGCATCCAGTTTCTGGACACCATCGAGAAAAACGGCAGGGGATGGAACCTGTCTCTCCAGACCATGGACGCCATTATCTGCCATGACGGTGAAATTCATGACACCCGGATTCTGCCCCGCAGGAACCGGACGTTTGAAGACCTGGACCAGTTGATCACCCGGATGAAACAGGCCGAATCCACTGGTGCCATGCCCATGACGCTGGAAGGCTGTGTGGTCCGGATGGCAGACACCATCAGCTATATCGGCCGTGACCTGGAAGATGCTATCCGTTTAGGCCTTGTCAGGCGGGAGGATCTTCCGGCATCCTGTCAGGCGGTTCTTGGACAGACCAATGGAACCATTGTTTTCAACCTGGTCACCGACCTGATCACCAACAGCCTTGACCAGCGGTATATCGGTTTTTCCAGCCGTGCGTCAGATGCCTTGAAAACGCTCAAGGACTTTAATTACAAATATATTTATAAAAACCCGGCCATTAAAACCCACCTGACATCCATCGGCGATATTTTCAGATACCTGTTTGAACGGTTTTTAACCGACCTGGAAACTGAAAACGGTGCATCCGTTATTTTTACCGATTTTCTCAATGGCATGATTCCGGAGTACCGGGAAAATCACTCAAATGCCGAAATTGTCCGGGATTATATTTCCGGCATGACAGACTCCTATTTTATCCGGCTGGCGCCTGACCATTTAAAACCTGACAGTGTTGAATATGTTTGATAACCGTACCGCCTACAGACAGCACCACCAGAAAAACGGGCTGGCCTCTTTTGACATTACGGTCAAAGAAACCAACCTCAATATTCAGGCCGGCTCAAATCTCTCAAAACAGGCGATTCAGGCAGTTTTGACCTGCAGGAACCAGATCGAAACCTACATTGCCTATCATCCGGAATTTAAAACCGCCTACCACCCGCTGCACAAAGATCCGATGGCGCCGCAGCTTATCCAGACCATGATCAATGCAGGCATCCAGGCAGATGTCGGCCCCATGGCTGCTGTGGCAGGGGCTGTAGCAGAATATACCGGCCGCTGCCTGCTGGATCTTACAGATGAAGTGGTGGTGGAAAACGGAGGGGATATTTTTATCAAATCCGATACGGATACGATTTTTGGCATTCATGTCTCCACTTCGTCTTTATATGCGCACATGGGCATACAGGTGAAAAAACGCAGCCATGCTTACGGCATCTGTACATCATCCGGCACTCTGGGTCATTCAAAAAGCTTTGGCACGGCTGATGCCGCCACTGTACTGGCCGCCTCCTGCCCGCTGGCAGATGCTGTGGCAACCGCCATGGGCAATAAAGTAAAAAGATCAGCTGACATTCAGGATGCCATTGACTGGGCAAAATCCATCCCGGGGGTTGAAGGTCTGATCATCATTAAAAACGACCACATTGGTTTAT
>JAABSK010000120.1 GCA_011390435.1 Desulfobacteraceae bacterium
TGAATTCACTTACGGCATGTTTCTGGGCGCTTTGCAGCAGCGCTCAAAGCTTGAAACCCTGATCCGGCAGGCCCTGTCCATTGATATCCCTGAAGATGTGAAAACAGCTGCAAAGGGATGGCTTGAAAACATGAAAGATCCGATGGAATCCAGGCAATACGGAAATACATTAAAAGCGCTTTTGCCACAGTATCAGCAGAACGCTTTACTCAGTGAAATTTACAGTCTGGCCCAACATTTCACCAAAAGGTCATACTGGGTTTTTGTCGGAGACGGCGCAGCATATGACATCGGTTTCGGCGGGCTTGATCATGTCCTGTCCACGGGTGAGGATATCAACATACTGGTCATGGATACGGAGGTATATTCAAATACCGGCGGACAGTCATCAAAGGCCACACCCACAGGTTCTGTGGCCAAATTTGCGGCATCCGGCAAAAAAACATCCAAAAAGGATCTGGGACGTATGGCCATGACATATGAATATGTGTACGTCGCATCCATTGCCATGGGTGCTGATAAAAACCAGATGATGAAAGCCTTTATCGAAGCTGAATCCTACGACGGGCCTTCAATTATTTTGAGCTATGCATCCTGTATCAACCATGGGATCAAAAAAGGCATGGGTAAAAGCCAGGAAGAGATGAAGCTTGCGGTGGATTCAGGATATTGGCCATTGTACAGATACAATCCTGTTTTGAAGACAGAAGGGAAAAATCCTTTTGTGCTGGATTCCAAACAGCCGGATGGAAGTCTTCAGGAATTTCTGGCCGGTGAAATCCGTTATGCCTCATTGCATAAAACCTACCCCGAAAGTGCCAGGGACCTTCATATGCAACTTGAAAGAGAAATTTCAGACCGGTATCTGACCTTAACAAAAATGGCAGATATTCAATAGTTGTATTTCGCTGTATATCGATCCTCCTGCCGCTTTTGGCAGGGGGTAGTCATGCATTTTGCGTGAAATAGTAAGGTTTGACTGGTACGCTGAATTCGTTTACTGTAGATTCTGGAAATTTTGTGAAATCGGATTCGAAAGGGGAAGATATGCTGCAAAAGTGAATCTGCATCAGGATGGCTACATTCATTTTTCAATACGTATCGTACTCACAACCATTAACTTTCAGCGTGAACCAGGGCCGGAAATAATCAAATGATTAAAAAAGATATTTTTCATAAAGATGTGAAACAGCAGTTTGCAGCATCAGCCAAAGACAGACTTCACCGGTTTGTGATGGCCGACGGCATGATAAAAGGTGCCATTGTGCATGCAACCCGGGTGGTCAATGAAATGCGGGCCAATCATGAGCTGGCTCCGCTGGAGACCCTTTTGCTGGGTCAGGCGTATATTGCGGCAACGCTTCTGAGTTCCAGCCTTAAGTCCAAAAAAGACCGGATCAGTATGTCCATCAAGTGTTCCGGACCGATTCAGGGTATGGATGTTGAAGCCAATGTGTATGGTGAGGTGCGTGGATACCTCAAAACCGGCCAAATCGATGTTCCTTCCCCGGAAAAGATTAAATATCTATCCACCCTTTACGGGGCGGGATTCCTGACCGTCACAAAATACCTGGACAACGCCCCGGTTCCCTATTCCGGTCAGGTGGCACTGGAATACGGCAGCATTGCAGAGGACCTGGCCAACTATTTTCTGGTGTCAGAACAGATTCCCACCGGATTCAAACTCAGTGTATATTTCGATGAAAATGAAACCGTCACCGGTGCCGGCGGTATCTTTTTGCAGGCCATGCCAGGGGCAGATCCTGAAATACTTGTTCTGGCAGAAAAGCAGATTCAGTCAGTGGTGTCCCTGGGTGAGTCCTTTGCCGGCGGGATCACACCTGAGACAGTTGTTGAACAGGTGTTTTCAGCGTTAGATCCCTGTATTTTAAACAGCAGCCGGGTGGAATTTTTTTGCCGCTGTTCAAAAGAGCGGATGTACAGCTATCTGAAAAGCCTGTCTGCTTCAGATAAAGCAGACATGGCCCAGAACGGGCCGTTTCCGGTTCTGGTGACCTGCCACCACTGTAATTCTGTCTATGCCTTTGATCAGGATGAATTGAAAAAGCTCGATGAATCAACCGCTTAAGTCGTGCCGCTTAAAGATCGGGCCAGCAGAACGGTTTTCCTTGCAAAAATTGTGAAAAATAGTGTAAATCCAATGGGTAAAATAAAAAGGTGTTTATTATGTGTAACCAACATGTTCATTACAGCCCTCATCCGGAAATCGTTCAGCTGATGCCGGTTCAAAAAGATCTGTACGCGGTGTATGATTCATCTTCAGCAGATGCGTTTTCGATTGAATCGGAAAATAATAATCTCAAGCTGATCCCCGTTCTTTTCATGGCCCTGATCCGCCATGGTGATAAAACCATGGTGGAGGGTTTTTATGCAGCAGATGCCATCCAGTCGTGCGAAGATGTCGATGGATTCAAAGGGTATGCTGTATCTCTTGCAGAAGCGGAAAGACGATATGCTGATGGGCCATGCCCTGTAAAATAAGGAGACTCCATGCACAAACTACTTACAGACAGCCCGGGTAAAAGCATCATGCTTCTGGGCAATGAAGCCATTGCCAGAGGGGCGATAGAAGCTGGTGTGGCATTTGCCACCACCTATCCCGGGACCCCGTCTTCTGAAATATCCCTGAATCTTTTTCAGATATCACAGGAATCTGACCTGTATTTTGAATACAGCACCAATGAAAAGGTGGCACTGGAGGTTGCTGCGGCCGCTGCCAATTCCGGACTGCGCACCTTTTGCATGATGAAGCATGTGGGCCTGAATGTTGCGGCTGATCCGCTCATGACCCTGGCCTATGTGGGGGTGACCGGCGGAATGGTGATCCTGACAGCAGACGACCCTGCCATGTTTTCAAGCCAGAACGAGCAGGATAACCGGTATTATGCCAAATTCGGCAACCTGCCCATGCTGGAGCCGTCAAGCGTGGCAGAAGCCATGGAGATGACCCGGTATGCATTTGAACTGTCTGAAAAACTGCAGCAGCCCGTGTTGCTGCGCACCACCACCCGGATCAACCATTCCAATGCCTTTGTTACGTTTGGTTCGCTTCTGCCCCGGAAAACAAAAGGGTTTTTTATTCCTGATCCCACCCGGTATGTGACGGTTCCTGCGGTGTCACGGCAGCTCCATGAAAAATTGCTGGTGAAAATGGATGCTGCAAAGCAGAATGCAGAAGAGTCTGCATACAATATGGTTCAGGGCAGCGGAAAGATGGGCATTGTCACCAATGGTGTCAGTTTTCATTATGCCCTGGATGCTGTCAAGGATCTCGGAGTTGAAAAAGAGACCCGGATATTGCGGCTGGGATTTTCAAATCCCATGCCGGAAAAACGGATCAAGTCATTTTTAAGCGGGTGTGAACGGGTTCTGGTGATTGAAGAAGGGGAGCCGTTCATGGAAGAAGCAATCAAGGCCTTTGCCCAGGAAGCCGGATTGACCATGCCCATCAATGGTAAATCTCAGACACTGTTTTCAAAACTGTCAGAATATGATCCTGCCATGGTCCGGGAAAAAATTGCAGCGGATTTCGGGTTTGCGTATACCCCCACACCCAGCGTATCCATGGAAAATGTTCCTCCCATTCCGGCACGGCCGCCAAACCTGTGCTCCGGCTGTTCCCACAGGGCCACGTTTTATGCGGTTCAGCAGGCAGCCGCAGACATGGACATTATTTGTCCCAATGATATCGGGTGCTACACCCTTGGATTTTTACCCCCGCTGAGTACGGGTGATTTTGTCATCTGCATGGGCTCGTCTGTCAGCACCTCCTGCGGATTTTCCAGGGCAACGGATCAGAAGGTCGTCTCGTTTATCGGGGACTCCACCTTTTTCCACTCCGGAATTACCGGCCTGGTCAATGCCGTGTTCAATCAGCACAATTTTACCCTGGTGATCCTGGAAAATGACATCACCGCCATGACCGGGCATCAGCCCCATCCTGGTGTGGATATGACCCGGTTCGGTCTTGACAGCCATAAACGGGTTGATATTGAAACACTGGTCCGGGCACTGGGGGTTGAGCATGTGAGCGTCATCAAGCCGTTCAAGGTGAAAAAGAGCATTGAAACCATTGCGGCTGCCCTGGAATACAAAGGGGTGTCCGTGGTGATCTCACAGGAGCCCTGTGCATTGTATGCCAAGAGTCTGAACCTTCTCAAGCCCAGAGCATTCAAGGTGTCTGACCGGTGTGTTGACCACCGTGACTGTATTGACAGCATTGCCTGTCCATCTTTTTACCTGGAAAACGGCCGGGTCAGAATTGATGCAGACACCTGTGTGGGCTGTGCGCTGTGTGCCCAGATCTGCCCTGAAAATGCCATAACTCCGTTAAAGAAATAAGGACTGACAATATATGGAAACAACTCGATTAATCATGGTGGCAGTGGGAGGACAGGGCAATCTGCTGGCGTCCAAGGTTCTGGGGGAAGCAGCCCTGATATCCCGTGTGCCGGTCAGGATGAGTGAAATTCACGGAATGGCCCAGCGCGGCGGTGTGGTGGAATCTGCCATTGTGTTTGGTGATGCCACCAGCACCATTATTTCCGATGGTGAAGCAGACATTCTTCTGGGATTTGAACCGGCTGAAACCTTAAGAGCACTGAACCGGTGCAGTTCAAAGACCCGGGTGATCACAAACACTGCGCCGCTGCCGCCGTTTACCGTATCCATCGGTAAGGGGGTATATCCTGAAGTGGAAACAATTACAGCCCTTTTGAAGGAGAAATGCGCCAGCTTGGTGGCCATTGATGCCATGGCCCTGGCCAAGGCCGCCGGCAGTCCCATGAGTGTGAACATTGTTCTGCTGGGAGCCCTGATTCAATCCGGCAGCCTGGGATTTTCTAAAGAGAATGTTATTGAGGCGATCCAGCGAAGAACCAAAGCAGCGTTTCTGGATAAAAACATCAAGGCCTTTGAGCTGGGGTATCAGGCAGCCCTGGATTGCCAGGCCTGAAAACAGGACAGGGGAGCTCCATGACAGAACAACGTAACCTGCTGGTGATCAACGGTCCCAATCTGAATATGCTGGGAAAAAGGGAGCCGGAAATATACGGCGGCCATACCCTTGAGATGATCAATGCTGAGCTGGAAACGGCTGCAGCCTTAAAGAGCGTCAGGCTCATGTTTTTTCAGTCCAACCATGAAGGGGCCATTGTGGATCGGATTCATGATGCATTCGAATCCCGGGTTGATGGAATCATCATCAACCCGGGAGCTTTGACCCACACCAGTGTCGCGCTTCGGGACGCTCTCCTGCTGTTGTCCTGCCCCATTGCAGAGGTTCATCTGTCCAATATCTACAAGCGGGAGCCTTTCCGTCATAAATCCATGCTGGCGGATATTGTCACCGGCCAGATTTCCGGTTTTGGGCATTACGGGTATCACATGGCCCTGGCCGCCATTGTTGATTTGATTCATGAATCCTGACCTGTTGATTTTATGCGCCACACCGGTTGAGGTGTCTCATTTTCTGAGCCTGTGCCCGCAGACCGCCATCCATACAAACAGCTGCAATTACAGGATCTTGTCCGGAAAAATCGACAGCCGGTCATATGACCTGGTCATCACCGGAGTTGGGGTGTTTAATGCGGTTGCAGCCTTTTGCAACTACCTTGCCCACGCAATGCCGTTTCTGGTGATCAATACCGGCATTGCCGGGGGGTTTAAATCTGCTGGCTGCTGCATCGGGGATGTGGCTGTTGCCACACAGGAACACTATATCCACACCGGCGTCAGAACAGAAGGGCTGAAAAATCAGCCGCTGCCGTTTGATCTTCTGTCAGGTCATCCCCGCAGCCGGGAGGGGATCTACCCGTTTGATGCCCGTCAGGTCGAGGCGGTGCAGGCCCGGATCAATCAGAAAGAAAACGTTCATGACCTGCATCTGAAACAGGGGCCGTTTATTACAGTATCTGCCATAACCAATTCTTTGGAGACGGCCGAACAGATCTATTCAGCTTATGACGCACCGCTGATGGAAGCCATGGAAGGCGCTGCCTGTGCCCACGTTGCTGCGGATCGTGACATTCCTTTTCTGGAAATCCGGTCGGTATCAAACCTGGCAGGTGAACGCGATCCGGCAAAGTGGGATATTCCGCGGGCTGTTCACAACCTTGGCAGGGTTTTGGCCCTGATCTGACGCACAAAGGGAGCGCCTGTGCAGTTTATCGATGTCCATTGTCACCTTCACGATTCACGGATTGTTTCCGGTATCGGCACCCTGGTTGAGCGGGCAGAATGTGCCGGTGTAACGGCCATGGTTTCCTGTGCCACCATGGAAGAAAATTTTGAGCTGACAGCCCGGCTGTCGGAACGGTTTGACAGCATATTGCCGTTTTTTGGAATTCATCCCTGGTTTATCCAGACCCGGTCTTCCCGCTGGAAAGAGATGCTGGAAAACTATTTGACAGCCGGTCCATCCGGGATTGGTGAAACCGGGCTTGATTTTACAGATAAAACCTGGGATCGGGCAGATCAGATCCTGGTGTTTGAGCATCACCTTGCTCTGGCCCGGGAATTAAAACGTCCTGCCAATATTCATGTCCGAAAGGCCTGGGATGCTGTTTTGAAAATTTTGAAACGGCACGGCCGTTTGCCAGTGCCAGGGGTGATCCATTCCTATTCCGGGTCAGCCGACATGATTCCCCTGCTGGAATCCTACAACCTGTATCTTTCATTTTCCGGATCAATAACCTATCCAGGGGCAAGAAAAGTGGTGGCAGCGTTGCAGCAGGTGTCAAAAGACCGCTATGTCCTGGAAACCGATACCCCGGACATCTGTCCATATCTGGATGACGTCCGGATTTCAGGCGTGAATGAACCCCGGTATCTGCCGGATATTGCGCAGATTGGCGCCCGGCAGACAGGTGAGGATCTGTCTGTTTTTGCCGGCCGGTCGTATGACAATGCTGCCAATTTGCTGGCATCGGTATTCACCGTCAAAAAGGACGAATAATGGATCAGTTTTCTCGAACCCGGCAATTGCTGGGCGACTGCTGGATGGAGAAGATCCAGCAGTCCACCGTGGCGGTTTTCGGACTGGGGGCTGTGGGATCTTTTGTCACGGAAGCCCTTGCCCGGACCGGAGTGGGGAATCTTCACCTGATTGATTTTGATCAGGTGGATGTTTCCAACATCAACCGCCAGCTGTTTGCCCTGCATTCCACTGTCGGACAGAACAAGGCAGATATCGCCTGCCAGCGGGTCAAGGATATTTATCCCCAGTGCAATGTGGTGACCCATTCTTCTTTTGTGAATGCAGACAGTCTTGAAACGCTTTTGTCACCTGACTTTGATGTGGTGGTGGATGCCATCGACGGCTTGAATTCAAAGGTCAATCTCATTGTGGAAGCCCGGCGTATGAATCTTGCCGTGGTATCCAGCATGGGCGCAGGAGGACGGGTGGATATTTCAAAAATCAAAGCCTGTGATATCAGTCAGACCAGCGTCTGTCCCCTGGCCCGGGTCGTTCGCCAGCGGCTTCATCGCCGGGGGCTTTACAAAGGGGTGATGGCTGTGTACTCCACGGAAAAACCGTTGAACAAACAACCTTTTCGTGTGGAAGATACTGTGGACGTGCTGGTGGATCACGGCCGTAAAAGAGTGCCGATCGGCACAGTTTCCTGGGTTCCTGGC
>JAABSK010000121.1 GCA_011390435.1 Desulfobacteraceae bacterium
ACAGGCAAATGACGCGTCAAAAGCGCAATTATATCCTCATCGGCACGGGACGGTGGGGCACACGCGACCCGTTTTTGGGTATCCCGGTGAACTGGTCGCAGATATCCAATGCAAGAGTGATTGTTGAAACAAGTCTTGATAATTTTCCGTTTGACTCATCGCTGGGGTCCCATTTTTTTCACAATGTCACATCAATGAATATTGGATATTTTTCTGTGTCACATAACACCGATATCGATTTTATCCGTTGGAACATACTGGAAAAACAGAAATTAATAAGCAAAACAAAACATTTCAGGCATGTCAGGTTTGAAAAACCGCTGCGTGTGATCATGGATGGCAGGAAACGAACATCTGCAATTTTGCTGCCAGATTCCGATCGCATCAGATGAACCAAAACGTGCCTTATTTATCAGACAGGTGACAGGCAGATGGAGACCATCATTTTTGTAATCGATCTTGTTTCTCTTTTATTTTCAGATGGTTGGCTTTTTTCTCTTGTCATAAATCTGTTCCCCTGATACAGGTACAGCATGTTTGACCTGTATCAGGGTGGAGACAATATTTCGGATGATGACGGATTGGTTATCGTTTGGCTTAAAAACAGCGCTTAAATGAATGACATTGATTGATATCTGGAGAACAAAACCACATTATGGAAGAGATGCAGATTTACAAAGTTTATCCGGCGATTCCCGAACCATTGTCCTTTCTGGATTATCTGTCCAGAAACCTGTGGTGGTGCTGGGATCAGGAAGCCATTGAACTGTTTTACCGAATCAACCCGGTGCAATGGGAGAAAATCGGAAAAAACCCGGTGGCTTTTCTGTCGCATATTTCCCAGCGGAGATTTGAAGCCCTGTCCCGGGATGAAAGTTTTATCGGCCACCTGAACCGGGTAAAATCCAAATTCGAACGCATGTTCTCCGATGCTTCCCGGATCCCGGAATTTGACGTGAATACAAAGGAAAGCATTGTATACCTGTCCATGGAGTTCGGCCTGCACGAATCCCTGCCGTTTTTTGCAGGCGGGCTTGGTGTTCTGGCCGGAGACCACTTGAAAGCGGCCTCCACCGTTGGCCTGCCATTGGTCGGCGTCGGCCTGCTGTTCCGGGAAGGGTATTTTCAGCAATACCTGGATCACAACGGCTGGCAGCTTGAAAGCTATCCGATTGTTGATGTGTTTGACCTGCCGGTGCAAAGGGTAAAAGACAACCATGGCCAGGACCTGATCATTGAAGTTGCAGGACCCTGGGAAACCATCCGGGCCTGTGTCTGGCAGGTCAAGGTGGGGAAAATCCGCCTGCTGATGCTGGACACCAACCTGCCTGAAAACTCGGCTGCTGTAAAAGATATTACCTCACGGCTTTATGCCAGCCACGGCAACACCCGGGTGGCCCAGGAAGCACTGCTGGGCATTGGCGGCATCAAGGTGCTCAAAGCCCTGGATATTTTTCCCAGTGTCTGCCACATGAACGAAGGCCATTGCACCTTTGCCGGTCTGGAGCGAGTCTCTTTGATGATGGACCGGTTTGATCTTGATGTGGAAAGCGCCATACAGCTGTGCATGAGAAGCTGTGTGTTTACCACACATACGCCGGTGGCTGCCGGTCACGATGAATTTCCGGCAGACCTGGTCCGTCCGTATCTCAGACCCTATGTCGAAAAATTCGCGCTCTCTGAAAACACGCTCCTGTCATGGGGCAGAGCGCCGAATGCCCATGAAATGGAAAAATTCTCCATGTTTATTTTCGGCACCCGGTTTGCCGGATTCATCAACGGCGTAAGCCGGCTGCACGGCCAGGTGGCGCGGCGCATGTGGCAGTCCTTGTGGCCAGGGCGGCATATCGAAGAGATCCCCATCTCCCATGTCACCAATGGCGTGCATATCTGTTCATACATTTCCCGGCAGAAAAATGCCCTGTTTGAACGCTATCTGGCCTCAGACTGGTCTTTACGCCAGTCCGACTTCAGGCTGGTTTCCCGGATTGACAATATTGAAAGCTCAGATCTCTGGCATGTTCATGAGCTGGACCGTGCCAACCTGATCCGCAAAAGCCGGCAACTGCTTCTGGCCCAGTATGAGCGGCGCAATGCCCCCAGAAATGTTCTGGAAGAAGTGGTAGAAGCTCTGGACCACCACTGCCTGACCATCTGTTTTGCCCGGCGGTTTGCCACCTACAAGCGGGCAGGACTCCTGCTCAAGGATATCCCTCGCCTGACAAGGCTGATCACCGATGAAGACCACCCCATTCAGCTGATCTTTGCCGGAAAAGCCCACCCCAATGATGACGAGGGGAAAGCGATCATCAAAAGCATTGTCGAGTTTGCCAGACGGCACGAAGTCCGCCACCGGGTGGTGTTTCTGGAGAATTATGACATCAATATCGCCCGGTACATGGTTCAAGGCTGTGATGTCTGGCTTAACACGCCCAGACGTCCGTATGAAGCCTGCGGCACATCTGGAATGAAAGCGGCTGCCAACGGCGGCCTTAATCTGTCCATCCTGGATGGATGGTGGTGCGAAGGATATCGCATTGACAGAGGATGGGCCATTGGAAACGGGGAAGACTATGAAGATCCGGAATACCAGGATGCCGTCGAGAGCCAGGCCCTGTTCAACATTCTTGAAAATGAGGTGATCCCGGCCTTTTACAACAGAAAAAGGGGCAATGCCCCGGCCAAATGGATCAAGATGATGAAAGCCTCCATGAAAATGGCCATGACCGAGTTTTCAAGCGACCACATGGTGCGGGAATATTCCAACCGGTATTATCTTCCCGCCCTCATGAATCTCAAACGCCTTGTTTCTGACAAAGCCAGCCAGGCCAGGGAACTTGCCCTGACCCTGTCCCGCCTCAAAGCGCTGTGGAGCAAGATCCGCCTGACCACCCCGAAAATAGAGACATCTGCAGATTTCAAGGTTGGTGACACCTTTAACCTGACCCTGGAGGTTTTTCTCGGAGAGCTGGAACCGGAAGAGGTGGAGGTTCAGATTTATCACGGCAAACTCAGGGGAGGCGGCCAGATGGAAGGCAGCCGTCCGGAAACCATGCAGCTGGAGCGAATGATCGAACCTGGCTATTATCGATACAGCTCTACCCTGGTCTGTTCCGATTCCGGCCGGTTCGGGTATACTGCCAGGGTGATTCCCAGCGGGGATGATGTATTGCGTCATACCCCCGGCCTGGTCACCTGGGCCAATGATAAAAAATAATTGACAGGTATATGGAATAAAAAAATGCAGACAAAACCGCGAATCCTCATTGTTACACCAGAGGTCACCTATCTGCCGGAAGATATGAGCCAGGGTGCAAATTATTCTGCAAAGGCCGGAGGCCTGGCAGATGTTTCCGCCGCCCTGATCAGCGCCCTGTACGATCTTGGGTGCGACGTTCATGTGGCGCTTCCGGATTACCGGTCCATATATAACGGCTATTCCACCAAAACCCACAACCAGGAGCTTGCAAAAATCCGCAAACGCCTGGATGAAGAACGCATCCACCTGGCAGCAGACCGCTCCTTTTATTATCTGGACAATGTTTATTCCGGCTATTCCGACAAAGATCTGAAGGTCTCGCTGGCGTTCCAGCGGGAGGTGATCAACAACATCATTCCCAGGGTGGAGCCGGACATTATCCATTGCAACGACTGGATGACCGGCCTGATCCCGGCCATGGCACGGCAGATCGAAATTCCCTGCCTGTTTACCATCCACAACATCCATACCATGACCTCGACCATGGCGGAAATTGAAGACCGGGGCATTGATGCCGCATCCTTCTGGAAATGGCTGTATTTTAAAAATCCCCCTGCCAATTATGAAGAAAGCCGGGAATGGAACCGGGTGGATTTTTTAACATCCGGAGTGTTTGCCGCCCATTATGTGAACACCGTGAGCCCGACGTTTTTAAAAGAGATTGTAGATGACCGTCACCCGTTTATCGAGCCCTGCCTGAAAACCGAACTGAGCAATAAATACCACTCCGGCTGTGCCACAGGGATCCTCAATGCACCGGAACCCAGCTTCAATCCGGCAGTGGATTTAATGATTGAACACAATTACGGCCCGAAAAACCATGCTGAAAAAAAACGGCTGAACAAAACCGCTCTGCAGAAAATCCTTGACCTGGATCAGGATGAAAATGCACCCCTGTTTTTCTGGCCCTCGCGGCTGGACCCGGTTCAAAAGGGATGCCAGCTTCTGGCCCAGATCATGTACGAACTTGTCGAGGCATACAAAGATGACGGCCTCCAGATCGTGTCAGTGGCCAGCGGCGTCTTTCAGAAACATTTCCATGATATTGTCCGTATTCACGGTATCAGCAACCGGGTCGGGGTCTGTGGTTTCAATGATCCCCTCTCCCACCAGGCCTTTGCCGCCAGTGATTTTCTGTTCATGCCGTCCTCTTTTGAGCCGTGCGGACTGCCCCAGATGGTGGGCCCCATCTACGGCACCCTGCCCATTGTGTTTGACACCGGCGGTCTGCATGATACCGTCCGGCAGCTGGATGTCAGTGAAAACACGGGAAATGGATTTTTGTTCTCGGTTCACGATGCCATCGGCCTGCGGTGGGCCGTGGACCGGGCCATGGATTTTTACCGCCTGGATGCTGAAACCCGGGAAACACAGATCCGGCGCATCATGATCGAAGGCGTCCTGGAATTCAACCACAGCCGGTGTGCTGAAAGCTATATCGACCTGTATGGAAAGATGCTCCAGAGGCCCTTCCTTGTCTGATTCAGGCCTTTTCAACGATTCATACCTGCTGCCCTATGCCAGGGTCATCCAGTCCAGGCTGGCGCGGATCAGGGACGTAAAACAGCAGGTGCTGGGCAGATCCGGCCGACACCTGTCTGATGTGGCTGATTATCATGACGTTTTTGGAATGCACCTGTCGCAGGATCAAACACAGTGGATCATGCGCGAGTGGGCGCCCAACGCCACAGACATCTTTATCCTGTGCGATAAATCCGGGTGGAAACCGCACCGGGATTTTGCCCTTGAAAAAATTGACCACAGCGTGTTTGAAGGCCGGTTTTCAGCAGAGACCTTCTCCCACAAAGATCTTTATCACCTGAAAGTGGTCTGGCCCGGCGGAGAAGGAGAACGGATTCCCACCGCTGCCCGCAGGGTGGTCCAGGATGAAACCACCCTGATTTTCAACGCCCAGATCTGGCAGCCGTCACCTTCCTATGCGTGGAGACACCCTGAAATCAGCCGGTCAGCCGATCCCCTGCTCATTTATGAAGCCCACATCGGCATGGCACTGGAAGATCTCAGAGTGGGCACCTATGCTGAATTTGAACGCCATATCCTGCCCAAAATCCAGCACAGCGGATACAACACCCTGCAACTGATGGCCATACAGGAACACCCCTACTATGGCTCGTTTGGTTACCATGTCTCCAGTTTTTTTGCACCATCCTCCAGATTTGGCACGCCTGAAGAATTGAAACACCTGATTGACACCGCCCATGGCATGGGCATCCAGGTGTTGATGGATATGGTTCATTCCCATTGTGTGCGCAATGAAGTAGAGGGTCTGTCCAGATTTGACGGCACCCTGTACCAGTTTTTCCATGACGGGCCCAAAGGCATTCACCATTTGTGGGACTCGCGCTGTTTTGACTATGGAAAGCCCCAGGTGATCCGATTCTTATTGTCCAACCTGAAATACTGGATCGATGAATTCCATGTGGATGGATTCCGATTTGACGGGATCACCTCCATGCTGTTCGAGGACCACGGACTGGGACGGGCATTTACCTGTTATGATGACTATTACGGCAATGACGTGGATGTGGATGCCCTGGCCTATCTGAACATGGCCAATGACCTGGTGCATGAAATCAAACCCTGTGCCATCTCCATTGCAGAGGATGTCAGCGGATATCCCGGCCTGGCAGCGCCTGCATCTCTTGGCGGAACCGGGTTTGACTATCGCTTTGCCATGGGCATTGCAGACTACTGGATCAAGCTGATCAAGGAGGTCCGGGACGAAGACTGGCCCATGGGAACCCTGTGGCATGAACTGACCACCCGGCGGAAGGAAGAAAAAACCATCAGCTATGCAGAAAGCCATGACCAGGCCCTGGTGGGGGATAAAACCCTGATGATGCATCTGATGGGCGTTCACATTTATACCGGCATGCACCGCACCTGCAACATGATTGAAACCCACCGCGCAGTGGCGCTTCACAAGATGATCCGCCTGATTACCATTGCAACAGCCAATGCCGGATACCTGAATTTCATGGGCAATGAATTCGGCCACCCCGAATGGGTGGATTTTCCATCACAGCAGAACGGGTTTTCCTTTCAATATGCCCGCCGGCAGTGGTCATTGAAATACCACCCGGATTTATACTATGCCTGCCTGTTTGAATTTGACCGGCAAATGATCGATCTGGTGAAAACCTGCTCCCTGTTTGCAGACACCCAGGCCCGGTGCCTGCATCTGCACGATGCCGATAAAATCCTGGCCTTTGAGCGCAAGGGACTGATCTTTGTGTTTAATTTTCACCCCACAGCCTCGTATACAGACTACCGGTTCAAAACCGCTCCCGGCCACTACCAGATGATCCTGAACACAGACGAAGATCGATTCGGCGGCCATGAACGGCTGATGCCCGATCAGATTCACATGACCCTTCATGATCCAGCAGCCCCTGACCCTGCCCATTGGATCAGCCTGTACCTGCCCGCCAGAACCGCCATTGTCCTGGCACCACGCCAATTGATCAGGGATGAAATCGACAGAACAACACCGTTCTTATAAATCCAGCGGACTTCTGGTTTCTTTAATTGTTTTTGACTGAACCGTATGCGTATAAATCATGGTTGTCCTGACATCACTGTGACCCAAAAGCTCCTGAATGGTCCGGATATCATAATTCGCCTGGAGCAGATGGCTTGCAAAACTGTGCCGAAATGTATGTGCCGAGGCTCTTTTTAAAATCTTTGACTTTCGCACCGCCCGTTTAATTGCTTTCTGGACATGGGTTTCATGGAGATGATACCGCCGATATTCATTGGTTTCAGGAACAAATGTCAGCTCTCTGGCAGGGAAAAACCACTGCCAGATCAATTCTCTGGGCGCATTTTTATACTTTTTTTCAAGCCTGTCAGGCATAAACACACCGGAATAGTCATCCTTCAGGTCAGCATCATGCAAAGCAATAACCCTTTTAACCTGATCTTTTAAATCATCACGGATGGATTCCGGAAGCGGAACAGTTCTGTCCTTTTTCCCTTTTCCATCATGTATGGTCAGCACATGATGATCAAAATTAAAATTATGAATTCTCAGTTTCAGGCATTCCGACAATCTGAGACCACACCCGTACAACAGCTTTACCACAAGATCAAAAGGATGCTGAAGGTTTCGAATTATGCAGTCAATCTCTTCTCTGGAAAGCACAACCGGTATATAGGGTTTTCTTTTGGCCCTGACAACACCATCAATTTTTCCGAATTCTTTTTTCAACACATGCCTGAAAAAGAATAACAATGCATGAAAGGCCTGATTCTGGGAAGATGCCGATACCTTCTTCTG
>JAABSK010000122.1 GCA_011390435.1 Desulfobacteraceae bacterium
AATACTGGTTTGATATGGCCGATCTGGTTCAGGACAGGATTGACCTTCTGCTGAAAAACGGATGGCAGGGAATTGTGCTGGTGTTTCTTGTGCTGGCACTGTTTTTGAATCTGGGCTTGTCATTCTGGGTGGCGTCGGGAATTCCCATCTCCTTTATGGGGGCGTTTCTGGTGCTGGGCTATTTCGGGGCATCCATCAATATGCTGTCCATGTTCGGATTTATCATGACCCTTGGCATTCTGGTGGATGATGCCATTATTGTGGGAGAAAATGTCTATACCCATTACCGCTCAGGCAAATCAGCCAAAGATGCGGTCATTGACAGTGTGGCTCAGATCGGTTCACCAGTGGTGATGGCCGTGGCTACCACGATTGTTGCCTTTTCTCCACTGATGTTTATTTCAGGGATCATGGGCAAGTTTATTTTTATCATGCCCCAGGCTGTGATCTGCATCCTGGCGATTTCGCTTGTGGAGGCGTTTATTATTCTGCCGGCACATCTGAAACACGCCCTGACCCCGCCGCAGAAAAACAGGGGACGGGCAGCCGGAATTTTTTTCCGGTTGTTTGGCTGGCTGGTAACCGATATTCAGGACGGGCATACCTGGTTACGGAATAAAACTGAAAAAGGACTTACCGCAGCGATCCATACATACTATACCCCTGTGCTGAAATCAGGTGTGAAAAATCGGTATTTTACGCTTGCCATTGCTACCGGCGTTCTGGTGGCCAGCCTTGGACTGTTTGTCGGCGGTCACGTTCCGTTCTTATTGTTTGGCAAAACAGACAGCAACTGGCTGGTGGCCGATATGATATATCCGCTGGGTACAGCATTTGAAACAACTGAAAGAGCCATTGCCAGGATTGAAAACGGGGCATTTGAGATGAATGAATATTTCCGTGACCGGGTGGTGAATGGTCAGGATATCGTGACGTATAATTATTCAATGGTGGGGCTGATTCCCCGGCGGGACTGGAAACAGCCGGTTTTTGGCGGTCATTGCGGACACAGCATTATCGAGGTTCAACCCGCTTCCATGCGGCCGGATGTATCTGCTGCAGAGGTGGTGGCCAAATGGCGTGAATTTGCCGGAAACATTCCAGGGGCAGAACAGTTGACCTTTACCATTGTTTCAGGTGGTCCAGCAGGAAATCCCATTGAAGTCAAACTTTCCGGAGACAATCTGGAGCAGCTTCAAAAAGCCGCTGCTGAATTGAAAAAAGAGATTGCTGCCTATCCAGGAACCTTTGATATTACAGACAATTTCCGGCCGGGCAAAATGGAGAAACAGATTTCCATTAAAAAAGGGGCTGGATCATTGGGTGTCACCATGGCGGACATCGCTGTCCAGATCCGTCAGGCCTATTATGGAGAAGAGGCGTTGAAAATCCAGAGGGGAAAAGATGATATCAAGGTGATGGTCCGTTATCCCGGAGCGGCAAGGGAAACTGAAAGCAGTATCGAAGATTTCCGGATCAGAACCCGGGACGGGCGGCAGATTCCCCTGAATCAGGTGGCGAATATTGAAACCAGGCAGGGCTATTCCACTATCCAGCGGGTGGACCGCAAGCGGGTGATTACGGTAATCTGTGATATTGATGAAGATGTGGCCAACGCCCAGAAGATTGTGACAAGCCTTAATTCAGGGTATCTGGACAAACTGATGGCCAGGTATCCGGGCGTCAGTTATAATCTTGAAGGCCAGGCCAAGATGACACAGGATCTGATCGATGATCTGAAGATTGGATTTTCCCTGGCCCTTATGGTGATGTTTGTGCTGATGGCCAGCCAGTTTAAATCCTATATCCAGCCGGTGATCATTATGACAGCCATTCCCTTTGGAATGGTGGGCTCCATCTGGGGGCATTTTATCATGGACCTGGAGTTTACCATGTTTTCCATATTCGGGACGGTTGCCCTGTCCGGGATCGTGGTCAATGATTCCCTGATCCTGATCGATTTTATCAACACCAAGATCCGTTCCGGCGCACATCCGCTTGAATCAGTGATTGATGCCGGCCAGAACCGGTTCCGTCCGGTTTTGCTCACGTCTGTGACGACAATCGCAGGGCTTTTTCCCCTGCTGCTTGAGACCAGCTTCCAGGCCCAGTTTCTCATTCCCATGGCTGTGAGTATCACGTTCGGGCTGATGGCGGCCACGGTACTGACCCTCTTGTTTGTCCCGGCCCTTTACATGGTGATTCGTGATATTACCCGTGTTTTTGTCGCAGAGAATAAAGATCAATGAAACAGCAGCAAATGAAAAAACTGGGGTTTTTGCCGTCAAGGGTTTACACGGAATCGTTCCTGCCTTAACTTGTGCCTATGTCAGTGTTTTTAAACAGTCATCATTTCAGCACAGGAGATGTCATATGATAAAAATTTACTGGTTTGTACTGGCGGTGATGTTTTTCATATTGTCTGGAACTGCCCAGGCCCAGGCATGGACACTGGACAAAGACCATACCGAGATCCGTTTTGATGTTCAGCATATTTTTTCCACAGTCAGCGGTCGGTTTTCCGATGTTGACGCGACAGTGGTGTTTGATCAAGAACGGCTGGAAGACAGCCGGTTTGATTTTACAGTAAATGTCAAAAGCATTGATACCTTTAATACCAAACGGGATACCCATCTGCGGTCCAAAGATTTTTTCAATGCAGAGATGTTTCCGAACATGCGGTTTGTATCCAGCCGTATCCGTCATATTGAGGGCAATCGATATGCGCTGGAAGGCCAGCTTACCATCAAAGACGTTACCAGACCCCTTCAGATTCAGTTTGTTCATCATGGCCCTAAAATTCATCCGCTTGAAAAAACATCACAGGTGGCAGGATTTGATGCTGCTTTTACCATTGACCGGCTGGACTACAAAGTGGGGGATGGCCGGTTTTTCAAACTCGGAGTTGTGGGGAATCTGGTGCATATCAGCATTTCAACAGAAGTGCTGAGAAAAAATTAATACGATTTTACGCCAGATCTGGGTTTCGATGGGGGCAGGTGTCCAGCTTTTTTACAAACGCTTTGAATTTTTGAAAGGTCTGTTTGTCCATGGCATGTTCCATCTGGCAGGCGGTTTGATCTGCTGTCACCTCATCAACTTCGAGGATCCGGGTGAAAAAATCCTTGAGAAACAGGTGGCGGCGTTCAATTTCAACTGCAATTTTTTTGCCTTCAGGGGTGAGCGTCACGTATCCGTAAGGCTCATAATTGATCAAACCGTTTTTGGCCAGTTTTTTGAGCATCCCTGTAACAGACCCGCGTTTGATGTCCATCTTTTCGGCAATGTCTTTTGAACGGGCCACGGTTTTGGTGTTCTGGAGCTCCAGGATGATTTCAAGATAATCTTCAAGGCTCTGGGACAGGGAATCATTTGGTACCATTGTTGTTCCTCCGTTATTGATCATATCCTTATTATGTTTATACGGGCAGGAATGGCAAGTCAAATAAAAAATGTTATACAGCCAATGAATTGATTTTGATCTATTCAAAATGTTAGGAAAGAGAAACAATAATTTGGTTGTCAGGTTTTGATCAGTAAGTTAATAATACAAGAGCGGAAAAAATTTTTTCGATCATTTTTTTGAAGAGGTGGTTTATGACAGATGAGAATACACCCATTACACCGGAAATCGTTGAAGATGAAGTGGATGGTTCAAGCGGTCAACTGGTATCACAGACAAACAAACCCGATATTCTTTACCTGATTCCCATTACCGGACGGCCCCATTTGCCAGCCCAGGTGCAGCCGTTGATGGTCAGCAAAAAAAGGTGGGAAGAAACCCTGATCAAGGCATCAAAGGACTCTAAAAACCTTCTGGGTATCGGGTACCTTAAAGAGGTAAAGGGAAAATATGTATACAAGGAAGATTTTCCAGATGTGGGGTGTGTGGTCCGGATCATGAACGTAGCGGATGTCCAGGGAAATCTTCAGTTCATTGCACAGGGTCTTGAGCGCTTCCGCATCAAGCGCTTTCTTTCCAGCAAACCCCCTTTTGTGGCTCAGGTGGAATATTTTGAATCGATCAAGGAAAATGAGGATGAGCTGAAAGCCTATGCCATTGCGATTATCAATTCTATCAAGCAGCTGTTGTCCCTGAATCCGTTATATTCCCAGGAGCTCAAGCAGTATCTGGGCATGTTCAGCCCGGATCAGCCGTCACCATTGACGGATTTTGCCGCCGGTCTGACCACAGCCTCTGGTGATGATCTTCAGGAAATTCTGGAATCGGTCTCTGTTATTGACCGGATGAAAAAGGTGATGATGCTGCTGCAAAAAGAGATTGAAATCGCAAAACTGCAGACCAAGATTCAAAAAGATATCAACACCCAGGTGGATGAAAATAAACGCAAGTTTTTTCTCAAAGAGCAGCTCAAGGCGATTCAGAAGGAGCTGGGCCTGCAAAAAGATGATAAAACTTCGGATGTGGACAAGTTCAAGGAAAAGTTTGCAGAACTGAACCCTCCGGAACATGTGGTCAAGCGGTTTGATGAAGAGATTGAAAAGCTGTCTGTTCTGGAAACCGGATCATCTGAATACGGGGTGACCAGAAATTACCTGGATTGGGTCACCTCCTTTCCCTGGGGCGTGTATTCAACAGACAATATTGACATTGAAAAAGCCCAGACAGTTCTGGACAGGGATCATGCCG
Organism: Desulfobacteraceae bacterium; assembly: GCA_011390435.1. The sequence continues at coordinate 4,652 of JAABSK010000122.1, forward strand.
GCCTGAAAGATGTCAAAGAACGGATCATTGAATTTTTTGCTGCAGGAATTTATCGAAAAAGCATATCCGGAACCATTATCCTGTTTGTCGGGCCTCCGGGTGTGGGCAAAACATCTATTGGAAAATCCATTGCCGAGGCCCTTGGCCGGAAGTTTTACCGATTCAGTCTTGGGGGTATGCGGGATGAAGCTGAAATCAAAGGACATCGGCGGACCTATGTGGGTGCCTTGCCAGGCAAACTGGTTCAGGCCCTGAAAGACACCCGGGTGGCCAATCCCGTGATCATGCTGGATGAGGTGGATAAAATCGGCAGCTCGTATCAGGGAGATCCAGCGTCTGCCCTGCTGGAAGTTCTTGATCCCGAGCAGAATTCAGAATTTCTGGACCATTATCTGGATCTGCGCATTGATCTGTCAAAGGTTCTGTTTATCTGTACTGCCAACCAGCTGGATACCATTCCTCCGCCGCTGCTGGACCGGATGGACCGGATCAACCTGTCCGGCTATATCACCCAGGAAAAACTGGAAATCGCCCGAAAACACCTGTGGCCAAGGCTGTTGAAGCGCAATAACCTCACCGGCCGGATCATTACCATCACAGATCCGACCATCCGTTACCTGATCGAAGGATATGCCAGGGAAGCGGGTGTCCGTACCCTGGAAAAGCTTTTGAATAAGATTATCCGCAAAAGCATTGTCAAGATCCTGAAAGAGAAGAAAAAAAAGATTCAGATCAATATCAAGTCCCTGGAAGATCTTCTGGGATCGCCTGTGTTCAAAAATAAGCGTCAGATGTCCGGTGTCGGGGTGGTCACAGGACTGGCCTGGACCCAGATGGGTGGTGCAACGCTTCCCATTGAGGCCATCCGGGTGCATCAGAAAAATCCAGGATTCAAACTGACCGGTAAGCTGGGAGATGTGATGCAGGAGTCCGCCGGTATCGCCTACAGCCATGTGTGGGGCAATCTGGGCCGGTACAACATCAATAAGACCTATTTTGACAAGGCCTTTATCCATATTCATGTGCCGGAAGGGGCAACGCCGAAAGACGGACCCAGTGCAGGAGTGACCATCACCACAGCCATTATCAGCATGGCCAGAAAAAAGGCGGTCAAGCCACTGCTTGCCATGACCGGTGAGATCACGCTGACCGGCGAGGTCCTGCCGGTGGGCGGTATCAAGGAAAAGATCATTGCCGCCCGCAGGGTGGGGATCAAGGAGATCATTCTGCCTGAAGGATGCATGCCGGACTTCAAGAAACTGCCGGAACATATCAAGGAAGGCATTGTGTTTCATTTTGCCAAAAAATATAAAGATGTATACAAGATCGCGTTTGATGATTAATGAATACCGACACGGTTCTGATTATATTTTTAAAGTTTCCTGAAAAAGGACAGGTAAAAACCCGGCTTGCCAGAGATCTGGATGATGGTTTTGTCCTTGACCTGTACAAGGGATTCATTTGTGATCTTCTGGAAATGACCGGCTTGGCCGATCACAGCAGAATATATGTCTGGCCTCCGGAAAAGCTTGCCGCCTTTCGGCAGATGATCAACCGCCCGGCTGTTCTGTATCCCCAGCAGAAAGGGCACCTGGGTGAAAAAATGGCCCATGCGTTTGAGCAGACCTTCAGGGGTGGCGCTGACAAGGCAATCCTCATCGGCAGTGATATCCCGGAGATAACAGGTGATATTCTTGAGGCTGCCTGCCAGGTGTTGACACATAAACAGGCGGTCATCGGCCCGGCCGGGGACGGCGGGTATTATCTGATCGGGTTCCGGAAGGAAAGTTTTTGTGCAGATCTGTTTGAGGCGGTTGACTGGTCCGGTTCAAAGGTGCTGGCGCAGACGCTTTCCCGGATGGATCGTTTCAGTATCAGCGCAGGACAGGTTGTTCAGCTGGAAGACATTGATGTTTTATCGGATCTGGACGCGCTGTTGCACCGGGTAAAAAACGGTGCAGCCGTCGGATCTTATACCCGGAAAAATGTAACAGCCTATGAAAAAAACCGATATCTCCGTGATCATCCCGGTGTTCAATGAACAAAAACGTATCAATCAGGCCATTGACGCTTTGTATGCCCAGAAGTTTGACGGAAAAATTGAAATCATTGTGGTGGACGGCCATCAAAAGGCCACCACCCTTGATCAGATCACGGATCAAACTGTCGTTCAGGTGACATCTGTCAAAGGCAGGGGCAACCAGATGAATGCCGGTGTCCGCCATGCCACAGGGCGGATTCTGCTTTTTTTGCATTGTGACACCCGCCTTCCGGACAACGCCTTTGCTGCTGTCTGCAAAGCCCTTTCCCGGAAGACGGTAGCGGCCGGTGCTTTTGATCTGGCGATCAACGGCACTGGAAGAGCGTTTCGCATCGTTGAAAAAACAGCCTCATTGCGCTCTCGGCTGACGCGGATTCCCTATGGCGATCAGGCCATTTTTATCCAAACGTCCTGTTTTCTGGAGATGGGTGGCTATGCAGATCTTCCCATAATGGAGGATGTGGATCTCATGCTCAGGCTGAAAAAGCAGCATGTGAAGATTCATATTCTGGATCTGTGTGTACTCACCTCTGCCCGGCGCTGGCAGCAGGAAGGACTGGTATCTTGTACTCTCAGGAACTGGGCCATCCTGACCCTGTTTTTCTGCGGGGTCAGGCCGCAAACCCTTGTGCGGTTTTATGCTTCCTGATCATGCCTGCGCACAGGAGGGTGTTTGAACTGTTTTTTGATCCGGCCCCAGATGACCCGCAACAGAACATAGATGACAATGAACGGTGCAATAAAATTCAGATCAAACCCGCCTGCCCAGGCGGGAAGGGAAAACTGCAGATCCCCAAAGCGCCTGTCCAGCCAGGCTGCCGCAAAGAACGCAGGCCACAGCGCTGCCATGCCCATGGCCATGAG
>JAABSK010000123.1 GCA_011390435.1 Desulfobacteraceae bacterium
GATATTGGTCATTTCAAACAGATACTTATTCAATCCCGCGTTGGTGAGGGTTTCCATGAACAGCGGTTCATGGGTTTTCGGCGTACATGCCGCGACAACAATACGGTTCAGCTTTTTTTCCTTGATCGCTTCCACCATTTTGGACTGGGCATCCTGGCTGCAGGCATACATGGCTTCTTCGGCATACTCAACATACGGAAGGGTTTTGGCATATTCCGTTAGATTTTCGCAATCAACCACCCCTTTTATGTTGGAACCGCAATCACAGATAAAAGCACCGATTCTCGGCCGATCGCCGACCACATTGATCTCAGTGATTTTTTCAACTTCTTTGGTCAGGGTATTGCGCACGGAACTCAGGGCATCACCTGCAGCAGATGCAGCTGCACTGGCATCCAGAACAGACTCGGGAATATCCTTGGGACTATTGAATACCCCGGAGACATAGATGCCGTCTCTGGAGGTGGAAACCGGTTCAAATGATCCGGTTTTGCAAAATCCGCTCTCTGTCAGGTCAATGCCAAGTTTATCAGCCATCTGTCTGGTTTCACTGGAGATTTCAAGACCGACGGAAAGCACGATCATGTCATAGGTGTCTGTGATGATCTGTCCGAGTTCATCCACATAGCGGATGTTCAAATCCAGGGTTTCCGGATCCTGGGTCACTGAGTGGACACGGGAGCGGATGAAATTGATGCCATGCTTTCCTTTGGCATTTTCATAATATTTTTCAAACTCCTTGCCCGGGGTTCGCATGTCCATAAAGAAAATGGAACATTCCAGATCTCCGCCGGCATGCTCTTTTGCGATCATGGCCTCTTTAATGGCATACATGCAGCAGACCGAAGAGCAATAAGGATTGTCGCATTTATTCATATCCCGTGATCCAACACATTGGAACCAGGCGATTTTTTTGGGATCTTTGCGTTTTTCCGCCAGCAGTTTGTCCTGTTTCTTTTTTGGCGTATGCGGCAGTTTGGGCAGTGTGGTGACATGTCCCATGGTGGGGCCTGTTGCAGACAATATCCGCTCAAACTCCATGGAGGTGACCACATTTGGATAATTGGCATATTGATAGTTATCAAACCGTGTGGGATCAAACGGCTTGAACCCCGGAGAAAAGATAATCGATCCGGCGTCAAGCGTTACTGTCTGTTCGGTTTGGGTATAATCAATGGCATTGGCAGGACAGACTTCAGCACAGGTACCGCATTTGTCCTTGGTCAACTTCAGACAGACATCCGGGTTGATGGCGTATTTTAATGGAACCGCCTGTGGATATTCCACATAAATCGCTGTCCGGTTCGTCAAACCTGCATTGTACTGGTCATCAAATTTGCCGGGACATTTCTCCGTACAGGCACCACAACCCACACACAGGTTGACATCAACGTACCTGGGTTTTTGTTTGACTTTGACCTGGAAATTACCTTTTTCACCTTTTACATCAATGACTTCTGAGAGCGTTAAGAGCTCAATGTTTAAATGCCGGCCGACCTCGACCAGTGTGGGTGAGATAATTCACATTGCACAGTCATTTGTCGGAAAGGTCTTGTCCAGCTGGGCCATGACCCCGCCGATTGAAGGCCCTTTTTCGATCAAATAAACATAGTACCCGGAATTTGCAAGATCAAGCGCTGAAAGCATGCCGGATATACCGCCACCAATCACGACTACAGATCCGGTTAATTTGTCATTCATATTAACGTTCTCCTGTTTTTCTAAAAAATCAAATGATTCAGATTATGTAACCCATTCATTCTTAAGGCTTATATTTTCATAACCAAAATATTGTGTTATAAAGCCTAACCATAAAGGTTGTCAACACTTATCAAATGAAAAATATATTGTCTATGATGAAAATAATTATTATCTGCGGCCCTACAGGGATCGGCAAAACAGCGTTTGCCATCTCTTGTGCAAAACAGTTTTGCGCAGAGATTGTGGGGGCCGATTCCATGCAGATCTATCAGCACATGACCATTGGAACAGCCAAGCCAGACCCTGATGAATTACAGGCTGTGCCTCACCATCTGGTGGACTGCGTGGACCCGCAGGTTGAGTTTGATGCCGGCATGTATGTCAGGGCGGCAGACCAGGCGATTGCTGAAATTGTATCCCGAAACCGTCTCCCATTTGTTGTTGGTGGGACAGGGCTCTATATCAAGGCGCTTGTCAATGGGTTGTTCAGATCCCGGGCAGCGTGTCCAGACACATTGAACCGGTTGACACAGGAACTGGCGGAAAAGGGAAACGCATCGTTGCATGAAAAACTTTTGCAGTGTGATCCTGTGGCCGGAAAAAAAATTCATCCCAATGATACATTCCGGGTTGTCCGCGCGCTGGAAGTGTTTGAAACGACAGGGCAGCGTATCTCTGACCATCAGACGGATCACGGATTCGCAAGGCAGCGCTATCATACCCTCAAGATCGGATTGCGGATGGACAGAGAAACGCTGTACCAGCGGATTAACCACCGGGTGGATCTGATGCTGGATCAGGGACTGCTGGACGAAGTCCAGGCCTTGATCCAGAACGGATATGACATGAATTTAAAACCGATGCAGTCCATCGGATACCGGCACATGGGGCTGTATCTTTCCGGCCGCGTCGACTGGGATGAGGCGGTGCGGCTGCTCAAAAGGGATACCCGTCGATACGCCAAGCGACAATTTACCTGGTTTCACCGGGACAAGGATATCCACTGGGTTGAGCCGGACCAGGATGATCTTGCCTTCGGCCTGATAAAAGAGTTTTTGACAACACCCGGGAATTTACATATAGTTTCTCCCCAAACCTGAGGGCAACCCAGGATGAATTCTATTAAATATTATTTATGGCAGATCAATCACCCATGAGAACAATTCAATTTTATCTGAAAACTTTTGAACACAGCCTTCTTTTTTTTCTGATTCTTCTACTGGCAGGCTGTGCCGGTATTCCCCAGAAGGGGCCAGGACCTCATCCGCCACTGGATGATGCAGCATCAGACATGGAAAGATATCAAAAAGAAAGCGAAGAGACCCAGGTGTCTTTGCTGAAAATTCTATCTGCTGAAGCGGAAAAATTTGTGCTTCAGGGCAATTTGAAAGAGGCGCTGCTGGTCTACAACCAGGCCCTGTCCATCGCTGATGAAACGCAGGTGCCATCGCTGATCAATGCTGTTGAAGCCCTTCTGGAAAAAATGCCGGCAGATGCGATCAAAACCTTTGGTGAGATCAAACAGATTCAGATTCCCCAGCCTCTGATCCTGTACTGGACAGGGGTTAATTATGGCCAGGAAAACCGGTTGTCAGCTTCCAGGGATGCGCTGGATGCATTTTTGTCACAATATCCCGATCACCGGTACGCACCTGATGCCAGAGAGCTTCTGGCCATCATCTCCAAAACGACTTTTGACAGGCAAACCATCGGGTGTCTTCTGCCACTGACCGGAAAGTATGCCATGTTTGGAGAGCGTGCATTAAATGGTATTCAGCTGGCAATTGATGCATTGTCTTCCCGGTATTCCCAGCAGCTCAACCTGGTGGTGCTGGATACAAAAGCCGATCCAAAAGTGGCTGCAGAAGGCGTTCAAAAACTTTATGAAAAGAATGTTGCTGCGATTATCGGGCCCCTGCTGGCAGAGCAGGATGCCGGAGTCGTTGCACAGCGCCTGAAAATTCCATTGATCGCACTGACGCAGAAAAATGAGTTCCCATTAATGGGGGATTATCTGTTTGCCAACTTTATTTCACCGGAAATGCAGGTGGAAACACTGGGAAATTATCTGTTCAACCAACTGGGTCTTGAAACAGTTGCCATCCTGTACCCGGATGAACGATACGGGCGGCGGTATATGGAACTGTTCTGGGATGTGGCAGATAAACACAAGGTGCGGGTAACCGGTGTTGAATCCTATGACGGTACGAAAACGGATTTTTCCGAACCCATCCAGAAACTGACAGGGGAATTTTATCCAGTACCGGATGTGTTGCTGCCAAAGGCCCCTGAAGAACCAGATGTGAAAGCAGTGGATGCGGATAAAGACGAGCCAGAGATCAAAATCGACTTTCAGGCGCTGTTTATTCCGGATTCACCTTCCCGGCTGAACCTGATTTTGCCGCAGCTGGCATTTAATGACGCCACCGGGATGTACCTTGCCGGAACCAACCTGTGGCATCACAAAAGCCTTCTGGAGGGGGCAAAAGGGTATTACAGCCGGGCTGTGATCACAGATGGGTTTTTCAGCAGCAGCCGGAACCCGGTTACACTGCAATTTACCCGAACCTTTGAATCTCTTTATGGTGAAAATCCTCAGTTTCTGGAAGCCATTGCCTATGATACAACAATGATTCTGTTTCAGACCGCCCTGTCTTTTGGGATCGATTCCCGCGAGGCACTGAAAAATGAACTGTCATCCCGGCGTCTGTTTGAAGGGGTGACCGGTCTGACAACGTTTGACCCGGAAGGCGTGGCCCAGAGAGAACTGTTTTTGATTACGATTAAAAACGGACAGTTTGTGGAGATCAGCCGCTGAACGACGCATCCTGACCGGTTGCTTCCAGCACAGACTGCCAGAGCCGTCCCAGCGGGTCCATGTTTTTTCTTTTGCCGGCTGACGCATCCATGGGCACATGAACATAATGACTGTTCCAATAGCTGATCAGCAGTTTTGTCTTTCCCGCCATTCCGGCATGAACCGCATCCCGTCCGAGAAATCCGCAGAAAACCGAGTCATTGGCATTGGCTGGCAAGCTCCGGATAATATAGCTGGGATCAATATATTTCAAGGAAATCGGAATCTCTTTGGCTTGAAACCACTGGGATATTTTTTCCTTTAAAAATAATCCAATATCCTGGAGTATTAGGTTTCCGGATGGATCATAAGCGTTTTCCTGATCATCGAACAGGTTCTGGCCGGCACCTTCTGCGACCACAATGACCGCATGTTTCCGGTGTCTGATCCTGTTTTCAAGGGCCTGAAGAAAACCGGTTTTTCCATACAGGAAAAAATCCACTTCCGGCACCAGGACAAAATTGGCATCCTGCTGGGCAAGCGCTGCGGTGGCTGCCAGAAATCCTGAGTGACGTCCCATTAATTTGATCATTCCAATACCGTTCGGATAGGCTTCCGCTTCATTGTGGGCACCTTTTATGGCAAGAGTGGCCACATCCACGGCTGTGTCAAATCCAAATGACCGGGATACCAGGTAGATATCATTGTCAATGGTTTTTGGAATGCCAATGACCGATATTTTAAGATCCCGGTTTTCAATTTCTTCAGCAATTTTTTTGGACGCGTTCAATGTGCCGTCTCCTCCCACCATGAACAAAATACTGATATCCATGCGGTCAAGACAGTCCACAACACTCGGTATGTCCTGGGTCCCCCGGGATGAACCAAGCATGCATCCACCAGTATTCTGAATACCGGCAACCGTTTGGGGGTTAAGATTGACAACTTCGTGCTCATATTCCGGGATAAACCCCTGCAAACCATGACGGATGCCGTAAATGGCTTTCACACGATAAATGTGATACAGCTCCAGCACAATGGATCGAATGATGTCATTGAGCCCCGGACACAACCCGCCACAGGTGACAATGGCGCATTTTACTTTGGATGGATCAAAATAAATTTTTTTCCTGGGACCGGCCTGCTCAAAACTGACCGGCTGTTTTGAATTAAAATCCAGATGATCGGTCTGCACTTCCACGATGATTTTGGCATCATCTGAGACAAATCGTTTTCCAGGTTCCCCTGGTTTCTGGTTTCGGATCAGTGGAGAGGTGATCCTGGCCTCGCCCAGGACAGGAATTTCAGTATTAAAATCAAAGGGTTTCATGGCTTCCTCCATTGTATTGAAACGATCCTTTTCCAAGGATATCGTGCAGGTGAAGCATCCCGTCAAGGCGATTTTCGTCATCAACGATCGGCAATACTGTAATCTGATAATTTTCCATCAGATTCAGGGCATCATATAAAAATGCCTGTGATGTCAAGGTGTGGGGGTCTGGAGTCATCACATCATTTACCAGAGCTGAATTCAAATTCGGCTGATTCTGGGTAATGCAGTGGCGGATATCGCCATCAGTGATAATGCCGGAAAGTTTGTTTTCCGTGTCTATAACCATCACCGCCCCAAGGGCATAATGATCCATCTGTTCAAGAGCCTGGCGCATCGTGGCTCCCAGCACGACAGTGGGTACGGCAGAAGAGTGGAACATGATCTGCCCGACCCTGCAGGAGAGTCTCTGGCCCAGGTTGCCGCCGGGATGAGACCGCATAAAATCACTGCGTTTGAATTGTTTCTGGGAGATCAGGACGACTGCCAGGGCATCGCCCATGGCAAGCTGAGCCGTGGTGCTGGATGTCGGTGCCATGTTAAACGGGCAGGCTTCTTTTTCAACACCGGTATATATGACCATGTCACACAGTCTGGCCAGTGTTGATTCCGGATTTCCGGTAAACCCTGCCAGGGAGCATCCAATGGTTTTGATCAAGGGCAGAAGATAGTTCAGTTCACTGGTTTCTCCGCTGTTGGAAATGGCAATGAAAACATCATCCCGGCAGACCATGCCCAGATCACCGTGCAACGCTTCCACAGGATGAAGAAAAATGGCATTGGTACCGGTGCTGACAAGGGTCGCTACAATTTTTTTTCCAATGAGTCCGGATTTTCCAATGCCGGAGATGATCACCCGGCCGGTAGATCGGCAGATGGCATTCACAAGGTCTTCAAAATCTGAGTCGATGTGGCTGGCCAGGGTCAAAATACTGTCAGCTTCAATTTTCAGAACATCAATGGCTTTTTCAATAATCATGATCAGGGTTCAGTTTAAATGGTTGATGGAAAGATTTATCTTCCCCATTTATACATGAATCAGATCGTTTTTCCTATAGAAAAAAAAATCAGGACATACCTGTTCAGATTATTGCTCCGGTTGAAAATTCAAATATGAAATTTGGCGGGAAGATCGTGATGGTTCAGGTCATGATGAGCTGTTCAATGAAAAAGCTGCCAGCAGAAAAATCAGTTCCTCAGTGTGGCCATGAGCCGTTCCGGTGTTTTCAGCAGACCAAAGAGATCCAGGATATTTTTGACGACCAGATCGGCAGCCAAAAGGGCTTTTACTGACAGTCCTTCTTCCTGCAGCACAGCAATCCCGATGGCGGCATCTTTGAGCATCAGCACATCATTGACACCATTCCCTGCGCACAGCGTGTGTCCGGCTCCCAGTCCTGAGATAAAATTCTGCTTTTGCCGGGCCTGGTTCCCGGCAGGAATGATGATGACATCACAATCGATGTCGGATACCTGCTCGGTGACAAATCCAAAGGTGTCTGCCGTGATGATATGGCAGGCAACAGTGCCGGACAGCAACTGGATCTCTTCTTTGACCCCTGGGATCAGCGCGCCGTCAATGGCAATGGTGCCGTTATAATCAAATACAAGATGATGGATCTGTTTTTTCTCCATTCCGGGAATTTCGATGTAAATCATAATATCCTTGTAACCATTCAGCAAAAAAAATGCATTTGATGTCATTTTTTACTTGAC
>JAABSK010000124.1 GCA_011390435.1 Desulfobacteraceae bacterium
GATGCGTCGTATGATAAATGCAAACATGCGTTTTTTATTTTCCAGTACGCTGTTGAAAAATCCCCGCCCTGGAAAAACCACCAGGGCGGGGAAAACAGATCATCTTAACCCCTTGCTTCTGTTACTCAATGACCAGATCACCGATATACGGGAAATTCATCACATTGATCACAGGCTGAACCTGAACATTCTTTTTGGCACCATAGGAATGGTTCTGCCAGTGCAGGGGGATAAATGCGGCATCATCGTACAGGATCTGCTCAATTTCCTGAAGCATGGCCACCCGTTTGGTCCGGTCCATCTCTGCCTGGGCAGCGACCGCCAGGGCATCCACTTTTGCGTTGCAGTAATTTCCACTGTTGTACTGGCCATAACCTGTAACTGTATCCGGGCACATCAGCAGAAACTCTGTAAAGTTGCCGGAATCTTCTGTATCAGAGTGCCATCCGATCATCATCATGTCTGCTGCCCGGTTGTCAAATTCTGTCCAGTACTGGGCCTTGGGCAATGTTTTCAGATTGACCTTGATCCCTACTCTTCCCAGCATCTGCGCCACCGCTTCTGCAATTTTTGCATCGTTGACATAGCGGTTGTTGGGCGCCATCATGGTGATCTCAAACCCGTCTGGATATCCAGCTTCCGCCAGGAGTGCCTTGGCTTTTTTAACATCATATCTGGGCACAAGACTCTCTTTGTAACCGGCATACCCAACCGGACCCTGCTGGGCAGCAACCGTGGCAGTGCCTTTCATGATTTTTTCAACAATACCGGCATTATTGACAGCATAGACCATGGCTTTGCGAACCCGGGGGTCTTTAAAGGCCTCAACCCGCTCCTGGTTCATCTGAAAAGTGATGATACGGCCCCCTGAAATGGTGACCAGCTTGACCTTGCTGTCAGAGTCGATCCGGGCAAAATCCTGGGGTGGAACCGGAGAAATAAAGTCAACATCACCGGACAGCAATGCTGCCACCCGGGTGGCATTTTCCTTGATGGGCGTCAGAATGAACTGAGTGACATTGCCGGGTGATGCTGTATCCCAGTAATGCGCGAACCGTTCCATTTCCAGCACCACATTGTGCTGGCGGCGGGTCACAACAAAGGGACCAGTGCCGGATGCATTATTCAGAGCAAAGGATTCACCGACTTTCAAAATAGCATCCTTGGGCTGCTCATTGGCATCTTTTCCAGTATAAAATTCAGAATCCATGGCAAAGAAATAGGTGGCCATGTTTAAAATCAATGGATAGGGTTTTTTGGTTTTGATATCAATGGTGTGATCATCAATGATGACGCAGCGGTCAAACGGCTCCAGAAGTCCTTTGAAATCGGCACTTTTCCGCATCCGGTCAAAGGACCATTTTACATCCTTGGCGGTGAATGGATTCCCCGAATGGAATTGAACATTTTTCCGCAGGTAGAACCGCATGGTCAGGTCATTGATCCGCTCCCATCTGGTGGCCAGGCGGGGTTCAAATTCCATATCCTGTGTCCAGCGGATCAGCGGGTCAAACACCCAGTGGGACAGCTGCAGCATGCCACCGGACAGCTGTACCTGGGGATCCAGGGACACCGGATCAGAATCCAGCCCGACTTTCAGTGTTTTTGCACTGGCTGACATGGCCAGGGCAAACACCAGAAACAGACTGAGCAGTAAATAGATCGTTTTTTTCATATCATTCCTCCTTTTGATGCTGTCAAAAATTTAAACAATGGTCCGTTTGATATCTGAACCTGCCTGCAAGGGCAAAAACTGAACACGGTTCAGCTTCTGATACTAATTAAGGGCGCATGTCTTGTCAAGTATCCCATAAAATTATCCAGCCGGTTCAGTCAATTCCGGCAGATGGTCAGAAGAATAACTGACCGTGTACTGGTTTTCCCCCGCTGCCCTGACTGAATCAGGCAGATCAATAAACAGTTCCTTTTCCTGGGCAGTGATCACAGGAAATCCATAGGGAATATTCTGATGCTTGATAGGCTTGCCGTCGGCTGTCCGCTGCCGGACAAACGCGATGTGACGCTCCAGCCGGCGGGCAATCACCTGTTTTGAAAGCTCGACAATACCGACCCGAGCACGATCAAAGGCCGTTTCAAGACCTGTGTCGATTTCATAGCCCACAGAGTTCCGTCCGGCAGCCATTGCTGCAAGAGTGGTGGTTCCAGTGCCTAAAAACGGGTCCAGAACACGGTCTCCCTTCACTGAATACATGTTGATCAGCCGGTATGCCAGATGAAAGGGAAAGGCTGCGCTTCTTTTGCGGGTATCCTTATCATTGAGGGTCTGCACGCTTCCTTTGATATCCATCCAGATGTCGGAAAACCACTGGTTGCGCTCTTCCCAGAAAAGCGCGCTGGCCCGCCGGTTTTTTTTGACCGCTTCTGTCAAAAACTCCCGTTTATCCCCTTTTCTTAAAATCAGGATATATTCATGTTCAAGCGTGACATAGGCCCCTGCCGGCAGCATGCCCGACCCCATGAATTTGTTGGGTGCATTGGTCTGTTTGCGCCACAGAATACAGGGAAGCACTGAAAACCCCAGTTTCTGAAACGATTGAAGCATTCTGGCATGGTTGGCGTACAATGCGAATCTGCCGCGAATGGTCCGGGTGGCATCCCCGATATTGACGCAGGCAAATCCACCGTATTTCAGGACCCGGAAAACCTCTTTCCATACCGGATCCAGCAGCGTGTGCATCAATTCAAACGCGCCCGGCCCGTCACCTGCGGATAATTTTTTTTTGACTGCCGGGTTTTGGGTGCAGAAAAGAGGATCCCACATCTCGATCATGGGATACGGCGGAGAGGTGACCACCAGGTCGACACTCCTGTCTGAAAGCGCTTTCATCCGCCTGGCATTGGCAAACAATATCTGATGTTCTGTCTTCATATGGCTCCCTGGCCTGTGTTTAAAAAAATTCGTTCCTTATATACAGGATCTGACAGGATTTTCAAATACCTTTCAGTGAATCGTTCCCTTTGATTCAGATCAATGTTATACATTCAGATAGATGATACAGACAGTTGCATGAACAGATTTCAGAAAGATGATACCTTACAGGGGAAAACAGATACGATGATTGATATCAAAGCACTTAAAGATTCAAACGAGTTTTTAAACCTGCTGCTTGAAAACATAAACACTGCCGTATTTATCGCAGATGAGACATTACAGATTCACCAGTTCAATGACAGCTTTCTTTCCATATTCAGCCATGGAGGGAGCCCATCCAGTCTTGTGGACATGACGTTCGGAGCTGCATCCGGCTGTATCAACAGCATCCGGGAGAATCTGCCCTGTGGTGAAACGTCTGCCTGTCAGTTCTGTGTCATTAAAAAATCCTTGAACCATACCCTGAAAACCCGGAAGCCGGATGAAAAAAAATTTCTTGAACGCACCTTTTATATCAACGGTATTCCTGAAAAAAAATTTCTTGAATTTACCTCCCAGCCCCTGCATTTTGCCCAACGGGAGATGATCCTGGTTTTTGTTTACGACATCACCGACATTGAGCTGTCCAAACTCCAACTGGAAGACAAACAGCGACAGATCGACATTGATCTTCAAAAGGCCGGCGAAATTCAAAAACACCTGCTGCCGAAAAACCTCCCGGATATTCCATCCATCCGGGTGGACTGGTTTTTTGATCCCTGCCTTACTGTTGGCGGCGATATCTTTCACGTGTACCGGGAGGGCGACAGCCACGTCAGTGCCTATATCCTGGATGTCTGCGGCCATGGGGTCTCTGCTGCATTGATCGCCGTCACTGTGAAACAATTTCTGGACCAGCTCCATGCCCAGGCTCTGGAACAGGGATTTCCAATCGAGCCGGTCACCATCTTAAATTCCCTTGAAGCAGAATTTCCTTTTGAACGTTTTGACTGTTATTTCACCATTGCCTACGTCCTGATCAATATCAAAACCGGAAAAACCCTGTACGGGTGTGCCGGTCATGTCCCGCCACTGATCGTCGGGCCGGATCAAAAATTTGAAATCCTTGACCAGCACGGCACCATTATCGGACTGGGCCAGGACCCGCCCCTGGAACAGTATGAAACGCAGCTTGACCCCGGAGACAAAGTCATCCTTTATACTGACGGACTCATTGACTATTTTGGCAAAAAAGGGGATGTTCAAAATAAAGATCTGTTTTACCGGGAACTGGTTTTGCTGACAGACCTGCATATCGAACAGATTGTCAGCGGCATTGTCAAGGCCCAGAAAATCCACCAGGGCGATCTTCAGCCGGATGATGACATCACCCTGCTGGTGATTGAGTTCATTGGAGACCCGTCACAGGCTTCTTGAATTTTTTGATAAACTTTTGCGTTCTTTTCTGATAAGAAAAAAAGATCTGTTACAACATTCAACACGATAATTTTAGGTAGTGAAAAAATGGATCCTGCACAATTGAAAAGAAAAAATCTGGTTTCCCAGTGGGCGTTTGATACACGGCCGATTCTTGGCAGGCTGCATCTGTGGCTGGAAGATGTTTCCATCGAGTGGATCAAAGGCCAGATGGATGATGAACTCAATGATTCCATATCATTTACCGATGATCGAACCGAACGGCTCCTGGCCATGACCTCTGCGGTCACAGCGCTTGGGACACGCCTGTTCGGCCGGTTTGGCGAGGGAGCAGATCTTGACAAGCAGGGCCTGAATCAGGTGAAGAAAGATGCTGATGCCATTTCCGCCTACACCATGAGTGAAAGCCTGTGGTACCTTTCAAGAACCCTGCCTGAAAACCATGCCATCATGGTCTGCCTGGGTGAAGGCCTGATGCCCAAAGCGGGAGAAACCGAAGAGATGGGCGCCAATCCCCTGCTGGGATTCGGCCGTGTCTACGCCCGGCCGGAAGTGGCCAAATACCTTGAATCCTGTGTCTGGAAAATGATCAATGACCGAACCTGTTCCTATGCAGACTTTAAGCGTGCCATCATGGAAAAAGGCATTACCGTATGGGGTGCTGCCATTGATACCCTGGAAAACACATCTCGATTTGCCAAAGGGAAAGCAACCGGCCCCATGACCATTCTTCATCTCTTTGACCAGCCGTTGGCGATTTCAGACCAGTATGAAGGATACATCGGCACCCTTGTTCTGCCCAGAGCGGTTGTGGAAACTGCAGCCCGTGACTCGTTGCTGGTCAACTATTTTACCCCCAGATCCAAAGTGATGCAGGCCATCCAGATGACCTATTCGGGCATCTTTCCTGAACACGTGCACGTCTGGACCCTTCAAGGAAAAAGCAGGGCTTCCCGTATCGGCAGGATATGGGAAGAATGGCAAAGCCAGGGAGCCCATCTGGTGGATGAAGCCTGGACACTGCCCACAGGCCTGCAACCGTTTACAGATTCCGGAACCTATGCCCCGACGTTTGCGGTAAGATCCTGGCAGGACAGCCGGAACCAGACCCATCTGTTCATTGTGGACGGATATGCTGCCTCTGCAGAGGCCATACAGGCAGCAAGCCTTTCAACGGTTCTGGACATTGATGTTTCCATGGCTGTTTTTTCCAGCAAGTTCACACTGCCCTTTGATCTGGATGCCGCCAGCATGAAACTGGACCCGGATGCAGACGATTTTGCCCTGCGGCTGAAAAATGAGATCTTTGGAAACCAGATTGACCCGGAACTGGTGGAAACCTATCGCCAGAGTATCTACCAGGCCCGGAATGCTGAAATCCCCCTGGATAAAAGAACCATTACCGCTGATGACCTGATTTCAGAAAAAAAATGGCAGACCCTTGCCGCATCCGGGTACATGCTCACCGACCCGTATTCAGGATCACCCGGCGTCACCCAACTTTCAGATAACACCTACTCCGTGACAGTCCGGCTGTCCACACGGACGGCAGATAAAAAAATCACCTTTGCCCTGCGGCTCCTGGAAAGCCATGAAGAGAGCAAATTGATTTTTTCACCACTTTTAAACCGGTTTCTCAAAGGAGAAGATTTTTTAACCCGGGCAGTTAAAATTTCAGATTCCGGCCGGATCAGAAACGAGCTTCAAACCCTTTGCACAGATGCGCTGGAACATTATGGAAAAACCGTGGTCCTGCATTTTTCAAAAATTCCAGAAGCCACCATTCCCAAACCCCAGCAGGAAAAACTCAAAACCATTCTGAACTGGTACAAGGAAAACCACCCGGTCTGGTTTGAATGGCTTGAACTTCAAAACCAGTAACCATGCATCCCCTCTTCTTTTCTCCTGCCTTCCGGTTTTATTTTGGAAGGCAGGAGAAAAATCCGGTTATATAAATCCGATAAGGGGCCAGTACACCAGCATACTCAGCACACACACCAGCAGAAGGATCAGGCACCAGGGAACAGCGACTTTGATAAAGTCCTTCTGGGTAAAATATCCAGTGCTGTATGCGATAATGGTGGGCGGACATCCAATGACCAGCATAATAAAGGATGTGGTCATGGGAGCCATCATGGCAACTGACTGGGGAGACATTTCCATTAACTCCGCCATGGGCAGCGTGATGGGAAGCATCAGTGCCACAGCAGCAGAATTGGACATCAGGCTGGATAGAAAAGATCCAAAAAAGCTCATGCCGTAGTAGACAACAATCTCAGGCTTGCCGTCCAGAAGCGGCAGACAGACTTCAGCCAGGAAACGGCCGGCACCGCTGTCCAGCATGGCAACACCCAGAGATACGCCTGCACCGAAAACAATCCAGGATTCCCAAGGGAACTGATCACAGATGGTTTTGAACGAAATCCATCCGGGACCGCAAAACCCCAGAATGGCAAATGCGGCTGGAACGCTGTAATGCCAGCCAGTGAGGTCGCCCATAAACCAGAGGACAAATGTGGCGGTAAAAACCGTCAGAACCCCTTTTTCAGCGGTACTCATGGGACCGGGATCTGCCAGCTCCACCCCTGAAAGTTCCTTTTCCTTCGGCCGCAGCAATACCCATAGAACCGCCCAGGTTGCCACCGCCGTCAGAACACAGATGGGAAACTGGATAATGATATATTTTAAAAATCCAATGGAAATGGTGCCGTTACTGAATTTATGCAGAACTTCGAGAGCCAGTGGGTTTCGGCCGCCACCCAGGAGGGTGCCGAAGCCGCCGGCAGAAGATGCCAGAGGAATGAGCATCATAAAAAATATCGGCAGTCTATGGCCCTGCCCTGGTTTTAATCCCATGCTCATGAATACCGGAACAAAAGCAAAAACCATGATCACCGTGATGGTGGCATCGTGAAAAATCGATGAGGTAATGGTACAGCCGACAGCCAGAATCAGGCTCAGCCGTTTAATCTTTGTTCCGGCAAACTTGAGAAGGTAAAACATGATGCGGTTGGCCAGCCCGACTTCGTTCAAGACTACGCCAAACATGATGATCATGAGAACAAACATGACAGCCGGGCTGGCAAAAGGCGCCCATGCACTCTGAGCCGGCTGGATTTTCAAGAAAATAAGACCGGCTCCGGATAAAAGCGCGGTGGCACCGATGGGAACCGCCTCACTCACCCACAAGAATACAACCGTTGTTAAAAGTGCCAGAAGCCGCTGACCTT
>JAABSK010000125.1 GCA_011390435.1 Desulfobacteraceae bacterium
CGGCAGGTGTTCCGGTTGTTTTTGAACCGGGCTGGGGATTTCGACTGGTCACCATTATTACGCTTACCGCAGGAACGGCCTTTATCATGTGGCTGGGTGAACAGATTACTGAGCGTGGAATCGGTAACGGGATCTCTTTGATCATTTTTGCCGGTATTGTCGCCAGTATGCCGGCCGCAATGGGCAACACCTTCAGATTGATGACCACCGGTGAAATGGGTGTTTTTACGTTGATCATCCTGATCGTCCTGATGGTTGCGGTCATCTCTGCCATCATTTATATGGAACAGGCGCAACGGCGGATACCGGTGCATTATGCCAAACGGGTGGTCGGCCGGAAAATGTACGGTGGCCAGACCTCTCACCTGCCGTTGAAAATCAATACAGCAGGTGTTATTCCGCCGATTTTTGCTTCTTCGATTATCATGTTCCCGACAACGATTGCACAGTTCATTGATCTGCCAGTGATGCAGTCGATGGCATCAATGTTTTCTCCAGGCACTGTCTGGTACTACATATTGTATGTCGGGTTTATCATTTTCTTTTGTTTTTTCTATACTGCAGTTCAGTTTAACCCTGAAGATGTGGCTGAAAACATGAAAAAAAATGGTGGGTATATTCCAGGGATCCGGCCGGGAAAACGGACCAGCGAATACATTGACAAAGTGTTGACACGCATCACACTGGGCGGGGCTCTTTATGTCTCTGCCGTATGTGTGCTGCCGACATTTTTGATGAGCAAGTTTAATGTTCCGTTTTATTTCGGTGGCACAGCACTTCTGATTGTGGTTGGTGTCTCGATTGATACGATCTCACAAATCGAATCTCATTTGATTACCAGCAATTATGATGGTTTTATGGGACGATCAGGTGCCAAACGGATAAAAGGAAGATCCTGATTGAATACACAGATACTCAAAGGAGATCAATAGCACTATGGCAAAAGAAGAACCCATTAAAGTTGACGGGAAAGTCCTTGAAACACTCCCCAATGCCATGTTCAGGGTTGAGCTTGAAAACAAGCACGTACTGCTGGCCCACATTTCGGGTAAAATGAGAATGCACTTTATTAAGATACTTCCCGGAGACAGGGTAACCGTTGAAATTTCACCGTATGATCTGAGCCGGGGCAGGATCACTTATAGATTTAAATAACGGTTTAAAAAACTGATATACGATAATGTTAGGAGCAAATAGATGAAAGTGAGAGCATCTGTAAAAAAAATCTGCAGAGATTGCAAAGTAATCAAAAGACGTGGTGTCATCAGAGTGATTTGTATTAACAAACGCCATAAACAACGGCAGGGATAGGGGGAAATAGATTTGGCACGTATCTCAGGGGTAGATTTACCAAGAAATAAGCATGCATGGATAGCCTTAACCTATATTTACGGAATCGGTCCAAGCAGATCAAAGCTGATACTGGAAAAAACCGGGATTAATCCGACGACCAAAGCAAATGACCTGACCGAAGAACAGGTAAACGAGATCAGAAAAGTTATTGATGCAGAATACAAAGTTGAAGGTGAACTTCGCAGTGAAGTGTCCATGAATATCAAACGCCTTATGGATCTGGGATGTTACAGAGGGCTGCGCCATCGAAAAGGGCTTCCCTGTCACGGACAGAGAACCAGCACCAATGCCAGAACCAGAAAAGGCCCCAAACGGACTGCAGTTAAAAAGAAAAAGTAGTATAATCTAAAAGGGTACGAATAATTATGGCAAAAAAGTCAAAAAAAGTGGTGGCCAAGAAACGGGTAAAGAAAAATATTTCTACCGGTATTGTTCATATTCAGTCCACATTCAACAATACCATTGTCACAATTGCCGATGAAAACGGAAATACCATTTCATGGTCCAGTGCAGGTCAGCAGGGTTTTAAAGGCTCGAGAAAAAGCACACCGTTTGCTGCAAAACTGGTAGCAGAAGATGCCGGTGCAAAAGCCATGGAACACGGCTTGAAAAACATTGGTGTTTATGTCAAAGGCCCCGGACCGGGGAGAGAATCCGCCTTGAGAGCGTTGCACTCCCTTGGATTCAACATATCCATGATCAAGGATGTAACACCGGTTCCGCACAATGGATGTCGTCCACCCAAAAGAAGAAGAGTCTAAGTTTACTGGATTGATAAAGGAGAATGAACATTGTCACGTTATAGAGGTTCTGTTTGCCGACAATGCAGACGCGAAAATATGAAACTTTTTCTGAAAGGGGATCGCTGCTTTTCAGATAAATGTAGTTTTGATAGACGGGGCTACCCACCTGGTCAGCACGGGCAAAGGCGAAGCAAGTTATCTGATTACGGGGTTCAGCTCAGGGAAAAACAAAAGGTCAGAAGACTGTACGGTCTGTCTGAAAAACAGTTTAGAATTACGTTTAAACGCGCTGACAGTAAAAAAGGCATCACCGGCACCATTTTGTTGAGTATGCTTGAAACGCGGCTGGACAATACTGTTTTCAGGATGGGGTTTGTCAATTCCAGAAATCAGGGCCGCCATTTTGTAAAGCACAACCATTTTCTGGTGAACGGCAAGAAAGTCAATATCCCATCCTACCAGGTAAAAAAAGGGGATGTGATTGTTCTGCGCGAAAAAAGTCAAAAAATTCAGGCGATTACTGATTCTCTTGACGCAATCGTACGACGCGGCATTCCCCAGTGGCTTGAAATTGACAAAGATAAATTCAAAGGCGAAGTTGTCGGGGTTCCGGTTCGTGAAGATATCACGCTGCCCATTCAGGAACAATTGATTGTAGAGCTTTATTCCAAATAGGCAAACGCGGTAATCGTTTGCTCAATTATTTATTCAGGAGATATAAATGTCATCTGAACAACTTGCATATGTGAACTGGCGAGAGATGATCAAGCCGGAGAAGCTTGACGTTACTACAACTTCAACATATGGTAAATTTGTATGTGAACCCCTGGAAAGAGGATACGGCATCACCATTGGTAATTCCCTCAGGCGTATCATTCTTTCTTCCATATACGGCGCAGCCATTGTCTCTGTCAAATTCGATGATGCTCTTCATGAATATAGTGTGATATCTGATGTTAGGGAAGATGTTTCTGAGTTAATCCTGAATCTTAAGGAGCTTAAACTCAAAGTTGAAGATACCGAAGAAAGGGTTCTGACGCTCAGTGCCAAAGGAGAATGTGCGGTGACTGGTGCAGATATTGTCAGCCCTGACGGAAGGGTTGAAATCCTGAATCCTGAACAGCACATTGCAACCCTGTCCAAAAACGGGAAACTGAACATGACCATGGTTGTCAAAACCGGCAAAGGGTATGCGCTGGCCTCTTCAAACAAGGATGATGATGCACCCATCGGAACCATTCCAATCGACAGTGTTTTTTCACCGATCAAGCGGGTCAAATATGTTGTCGGAACGTCCAGGATCGGACAGAAGACCGACTATGACAAACTCACTCTTGAGGTGTGGACGGATGGATCTGTCAGCCCGGACAGTGCTGTTGCATATGCTGCTAAAATTTTGAAAGAACAGATGAATCCCTTCATCAATTTTGATGAGGATATGGAACCGGATCATGTTGAAGACACCAAAGATGAGGCGGACAAGACATTTAACGAAAATATCTATCGATCTGTGGATGAGCTTGAGCTGTCGGTCCGGAGTTCGAATTGCCTGAAGAATGCCAGAATAAACACGATTTATCAATTGGTACAGAAGACAGACACTGAGATGCTTAAAACGAAGAATTTTGGTCGAAAGTCTTTAAATGAGATAAAGGAAGTATTGACTTCCATGGACCTGTCCCTTGGCATGGACCTTGAGGGCTTTGAACCGCCAGATGAAGAGAACATTCAGGAAGGAGAATAATTTTCCATGAAACATAGAAAATCAGTATTAAAATTGAACAGGACTTCCAGCCATCGAAAGGCGATGTTCAGAAATATGGTAACTTCTCTGTTCAAACACGATAAAATTAAAACAACAGAAGCCAAGGCAAAAGGCCTGCGTTCTATTGCCGATAAAATGGTTACACTGGCAAAAAGAGGGGATTTGCATGCCAGGCGCCAGGCATTGGCCATCATTCGCGAAAAAGATGTTGTCCACACCCTTTTTGAGGAAGTGTCCGATAAATTCAGTTCCCGTCAGGGCGGCTATACCCGGATTACCAAGCTGGGGCCACGCAAAGGCGATGTCGCACCCATGGTTCAGATTGAATTGATTTTTGATTAGCGTCTAAAACAGTATCAACAAATAATAAAGAATCAAACCCCGACGGGCAAACGTGTCTGCCGGGGTTTTTTTATTTGTTCTGTTTTGCCTGGTAAAGCTTTTTATCCGCAGCTTTTAATAAAATGGCAGAGGTTTCCATCTCTTTTTCAAATATTGAGGAAAGGCCATAGCTGAGCTGGACATAAAAGGTTTGATCACCAGCAGTCAATGGCTCTTGACTCAATTGAAGCTTTACCCGATTGATATAGTGTTCAGCCTGTTTTTTTCCGGTTGACGGCAGAATCACCACAAATTCATCACCGGCAAACCGTGCGACAATGTCTGAATCCCGTTTCAGGCGGGTTAAACAGTTTGCGGTATGCATCAGTGCCAGATCGCCATTGTCATGCCCGAATGTGTCATTGATGGATTTAAAATCATCCAGATCGAGAAACAGAACCGCCAGATCGATGTGGTACCGTTTTGAACGCACAAATTCCCGTTCCAGGACTCGTTCCATGACACCCCGGTTCAGCAGTCCGGTCAGCGGGTCGTGATAGGCAAGAAATTTGAGCTGTTCATGGGCAGCGACATTGGACAGGCACAACGATACTTTCAATGCCAGTTGTTCCAGCAGGGAGGTGTCAATTCCGGGTTTGAAGCGCATTGGATTTTCATCCGCCTGGTTCAGGCTGCCGACAATAATCCCATCCAAGGTAATCGGAGCAACCGCTATGGAACCGATACTGTAGTCGGAGGCTTCCGGAATCAGCGCTTTGAAACGTTCCAGGCGATCATTTGCCAGCAGGGGTTTGAGCCGGTTCTGGGTAATACTGGTAAATGTCTCCCTGGGTAAAAACGCAGTGGAAGATTTTAACAGTTTTGAATTTTGAATATTGTGAAGATGACCAGCGATGCTGCTTTCTTCAATAATGGAAATCCAGGCGAACGGAATGGAAAACTTGGAACTGATTTCAGACAACAGCTGCTCGATGAAATCCTGGAAATTGAGAATTGTAAGAATACTGATTTCAATTTCATGGAATTTTCTGGCAATAATTTCATTGTTTTTTAACCGCTCTAAAACAGAGTATGGAATGCTCATACACTCATTTGCCTGATTATGGGTTTGCAAAATGTTTATTGCTTTTTTAAGTTGCAGCACAGATAAAGTCAATAAATATCCAAGAAAAACATTCCTGGCACTGGTGAATCAGCTGAGTTTCTTTTTCAGCTGTCTGACCCGCCTGATCAATTCCGAGCGATTGATTGGCGAATCCTGGCCGCGGTATCGCAGTTGGATGTACAGATCGGTAATCTCATTGACCCGGTCTTTTAAATCTGGCTGGTTTTCACTGACGTAGACAGCATAATCAACCGGTCCCTGATTCGGTGCTCTGGGATATCCTGCCTTTGAAAGTGTGCTGCAGAAGATGGCATAATATTTTGTGACCGTGTCTGGTTTATCTTTGAAAGATATCAGGACAAATCCCGCGTAAGCCGCCACAATGGCGATGATGGCAAGCAGGAGAATGGCCATTGTCTGAAGGGAAGCCAGGGCCGTTCTGAAGGAAAGTCCGATTTTTTCAAGCAATAGATTCTGTTCTTCATGGGAATATCCTTCAAACCAGGCCTGCCATCGGGTGTTGATCAGGTCCCAGACCAGCAGGATCTGCTGAATCAATTGGCCTGGCTGCCAGGGTAAAAATTCGGAAAGTTCACCTGCGGACAAGGCGCCTTCAAGGCCCAGACGGATGCGATCGGGTGCCACCACAGCAGTGGGGTCCATCCGGAGCCATCCATCGTGATCCGGAGCCCAGATCTCCGCCCAGACATGGGCGTCTGACTGGCGGACAATCAGATAGTTTGCAAATGGATTGCGTTTGCCTCCCTGATAGCCACCCACAACCCGTGCAGGCACATCAACCGCCCGCATCATGAAGACAAATGCAGTTGCAAAATGTTCGCAATATCCTTTTTGGGACTGAAAGATAAAGTCATCCACGGAATTTTTTCCCAGCGTGGGGACCTTCAGCTGATACTCAAACGCACCTGAACCGAAAAAATCAAGGAGACGTTCCGCTTTCTGCCGGGAGGTCTTGGTATTTTCCGTCAGTTTTGCTGCCAGGTCCCGGGTTTTGGGGTTATATCCTTGTGGAAGGCGGGTGAATGCATCAAGCGTCTGGCTGGATTCCGGCCAGGAACGATATTGCGTGTTGGATGTCATTTTATATCGAAACTGCTGTTTTATTGTACGTCTGGCCCGAAGGGTGTAATCGGAAAAAAAATCAGTCCGGGGCGGTGTGATTGCGGGCATTTCCAGAACAAACATCCATTTTTCCTGATGGGGTTCAAGTGCGATGGTGTAAGTCACCGGGTGCTGTCCTGCCGGCGGTTTGGAACGGGTTGGAATATTTTTGGCGGCATGCCAGGCCCGGCCATCAAAATTTTGAAACACAATACCACGCCAGTAAAGGGATGATGTTTCAGGGATATCGCCATCAAATTCAGCCCGGAAAGCAACCGCATTGTCTTTTACCAGGCGCGCCACACTGCCCGGTGCCAGCCGGTCGGAGAAACCGCTTTTGGCAGAACCGGCTATGGACAGACCGAACAGGCTGCCCTGAATCCTGGGAAACAGTAAAAAAAGGACAATCATGACGGGTATGGCCTGGGCCATCATCCGGGCAGACAACGCCAGCTGGTTCTTAAACCGGCCGCCTGGATCATTGATCCGGATCAGCACAGCCGTGGTAATCATGACCGAGAAAAACATGTACAGGGTGATAACAAGGGTTTCAGACACAAACAGACTGGTGATCACAATAAAATATGCCAGAAAAACGGTAATCATCAGATCCCGGTGAGATGCCATCTCAAAGGGTTTTAATGCTGCCATCACCGCCATCAGACTGATAAATGCATTCTGATCCAGATGCCGGTTAAAGGTGACCAGCACCCCGATAATTCCAATCAGTGTCAGGGTCCGGCGAAAATTTTTTCCAGGCATCGGCCAGTGGTATCCGGCAGACAGTAGCAGATATCCCCACATGACACTGCACCACAAGGGAATCCATAGCGGCAGATGCATCAGATGTGGAAAAATGGCAACGATCAGCGCGCTGACAATCGGGATGACAGTGGGGTCAGGCTGCTTCATTCTCTGCTTTTTCCATTTCAAACACGGCAAGGGTTTTCAGACACTGGTTTTTGTGCGGGTTTCCGTTTCCCGGTGAAATGGTAATGCCCGGCAGACAAAGGCCATAGGTCATGTTGATGTTGTGGGCCTGGAGCACCATACCACAGAGTCGGGACAGTTTTTCTTCTGTACCAGTCGCATC
>JAABSK010000126.1 GCA_011390435.1 Desulfobacteraceae bacterium
GATCTTTGTGTTTTGATTATTTTTGAATCCAGGTTTTAATAAACGCGTTTGGAGACATGATATCGATATCAATATATTTTTTTATGTTTTTAAGGTGTTTGTCTCCAGAAATGATGATCTTACAGTCAAGCGCCACAGCACATTCAATGAACTTATTATCATCCGGGTCATCTTCAACAACTTCAAGGTCAGGTGTTCTGGCAGTGAAAATTGAATTGTAACCCTCGGCAAACAGTTTTGTCAGGTTTTGTATCTCATTCTTATCTTTCAGGCCAAGCCTGTTAAGTACCTCAATATATTCTTCAATTATTTGCTGGGAAAAGCACAGGGTAATTTTTCCTTTTTTCCAGCAGTCAATTATTTGCCTTGGAATACCCCCAAAGAAGGAAGAAATAAAAACATTTGTATCAACGACAACTTTAAGCATTTTTTGACCGCACATGTTTTATTGCTTTTTCGATGTCTGATTCAGAAATATTGCTTTGGGCTAAGTTTTGACCAATTTTATCCCAAAGGTTGTCGATATAGGCGCTCGTATCTCTTTCTTTTGTGTATTTCTCTAAAAGTTCACGCACGAGTTCGCTTAAATTTTTTCCCTCAGCTTTGGCCAACTGAGTGACTTTATTTTTCAAGTTTGATTCGAGCCGAATTATCATTTGAGTTGCCATGGTTAAGTCCCCCTGATTATATTGTATATATAAGTTATACAAAATATCTGAGTCTGTCAACCGGGGAGATTGAAAAAAGACTGTTCACTTGCTCAATATTACCGGGCATCGGTGCGATGGTGAATGAAATGGTCCACTTTCTGCCAGAATCCTTCTGACAATCAGCACCAGGCATATGGAAACGATGATGAGAAATGTTTGTCTGCGCAATATCCACAAACAGGATGCAGGCACCGTTTTTGGCAATAACAACCGGATTCGGTTTCTCCGGCGCAGGTTCGGCCGAATCCTCGATGACCGGAAAATAAAGATGAAAGATGGTGCCCTGGCCCGGGGTGCTGGAAACCGTGATGCCGCCCCCATAGGATTTTATGATGCCGTGCACCGTGGCAAGGCCCAGTCCCGTGCCTTCCCCGCGTTTTTTGGTGGTGAAATAGGGGTCGAAAATGTTGGGCAGGATGTCCGGTGCAATCCCGTGCCCGGTGTCGCCCACGGTCAATTTCAGGTATTTTCCCTGTGAAAGGTCCGGATCTGTTTCAGCTGCATCCAGATCCAGGGTGATGCCGGAAAGTGTAACCGTCAACGCTCCGCCGGTTTGATCCATGGCATGGGCTGCATTGGTGCACAGGTTCATGAGCACTTGATGGATCTGTGTCGGGTCAGCCAGAACATTTCCCGCATCCGGCATGATCTCCTGCCGGATCTCAATGGAACTGGGCAGGGTTGATTTGAGAAATTTAAGCACTTCCTTGATGATGGGACCGATCTGAATGGGGGCCGCATTCTGCTCTTTCTGCCGGCTGAAGGTAAGGATCTGCATCACCAGGTTTCTGGCCCGTTCCCCGGCCTTGTAGACCTGTGCAAGGTCTTTCTGGGCCGGACTGTCTTTTGGGAGCCGGTCCATGGCCAGCTGGGAATACCCGATAATGGCGGAAAGAATGTTGTTGAAATCATGGGCAATGCCCCCGGCCAGACTGCCTATGGACTCCAGTTTCTGGGAATGGTTGAGCTGGGCTTGAAGTTTTTTTTGTTTATCTATGTCAATATGTACACCTAAAACAGCATACATTTCTTTTTTCTTATTATACAACGGGTATGTTGAAGACAGGGCAAAGAATTTTTCCCCTGTCTTCCTGACCATGGTGATCTCTTCGCCAGATCCTTCACCCCCGTCTTTCATCTGCTGAAAGACGGCAGGAAATCTGGCAGTATCTTTTGGTAAATGCAAAACCGAAACCGGGGTTCCTTTAATTTCCGATCGGTGATAACCGAATATGTTCTCTGCGCCAGGGCTGAATTCAAGTATTGGCATGTCAGGATCCTGACCGTCGATTATAATTAGAGAAACATCCTGGGCCGCTTCATATATGGCTCTAAGTTTTGCTTCTCTTTCCTCAAGATCCTGTGTGCGTTCTTTTACCTTCTCTTCAAGCTGATTACGATATTCTTTGAGATCTTCTTCTGCTTGCTTGCGAACGTTAATTTCACTATGTAATTTGTTAATCTTTTGTTTCAGTTTTCCGGCCATTAAATTAAAAGAATCGGCCAAAATCTCTATCTCGTCACCTGTTTTAACATCTATCCTCTGATCCAGGTCTCCTTTTGTCAGTCGTTTTGCTGCCGATGCCACAGCATTCACAGGACGAGCAATTAATGTGCTTTGTCTTATGCCGATAAATAACCCCAATATGATGACCCCCAGGCTGACCGCCAGTGAAACATAGAGTCTTTTGCGGTATAGCCGGCCTGATACACTTAACCTGTGGTCAGCTTCCGAAACAACCGTTTTCAGCAACTCATTCAGATTATTTACCGCTTCCAGTTCGGCTGAGCCTGCGACACCTCTTTTTCTTGACAGTTCAAATACACTCATATCGAGATTTGCTCTGCTCATTGGTACTACCTGTTCATGCCATATTTTCATATACAGTTTCCAGCTGTCATGAAATGTATCCAGCTTATCGATTATGTCCGGATTTACCAGTAGTGTTCTTATTGTTTCGATATCCCTGTTTATTTTATCCTGGCCCGCATCGATTTCAGATTCATAACGGCCCATATCATCAATGGATTTGCTGAACAGGTGCAATAGAGAATTCGAATGAATAAAACCAATCCGATTAGCTACCATACCTATTATTACCGCAGGATTAAGATGCCCGGAGATAGTTTCATTATGCTCATTTTCAATAGATTTCATGGTATACATACCCTCAAAACCTACCAAAGCAACCAGCAGAACAATAACGACATATCCTCCGATGATTTTTGTTCGAATGCTAAAGGCCAATATACACCTCTTCAAATTCCCCAGGCAACATTACCATGGTTTCTTCCAAGGGCAGGGACGGGGTAAGTTCAATGGTTGAATTTTTTAAACCACGAAGCGCACGAAGATCACGAAGATGTCTAAAAAAACCTTTCCTTCGTGCTCTTCGTGTGCTTCGTGGTGCAACAAAACAGAATATCTTAGTGTCCTGGAAGGAGAGTTTGAGCAGATCCTCCTCGCTGTAGCCGACAAGGCTGCACAGCGCCTTGTTGATCATGAGCCAGGTACCGTCGAGACGCACCAGGGCCATTCCGATGGCCGCATACTGAAATACGGTGAAAAAAAGTTTGTCGTCTTTTGGTAACGATGCCAGATGTCTGGATTTCATATCCCCTCTCTTGCCGGATTTTAGGCGGTTCCCCCAACGCCGGAACAGGTCATTTTTTCTGGTGGTCATAAAGATCCAGTTCCGGAAAGTGTTTTTCTGCACATTCCGGGCAGATGCCGTGGCTGAACCGGGCCTGGGTGCGATGGTGAATGAATTGTTCCACTTTCTGCCAGAATCCTTCATCATTCCGGATGTTTTTACAATAGGAGCAGATAGGAATCAGCCCTTCCAGGTCTCTGATTTCATTGCGGGCGGTCTGGATGCGGTCCAGCATCCCGTTGATAGAGGTTTCCAGTTTTCCCAATTCTCCTCTGCCGGACATGGGTAACCGCTTTGACACATTGTCACTGCCATCTATGGTGCCGATTTTTTCGATGAGGTTGAGCAGCGGAGAAAGCACGGATGTTTCCATCAAGGACATGGTAGCCAGGACAAAGACCACACCGATAAACACCACACCGATATTGAAATAAAGCCAGGTGTTCATCCCCTGTTTGAAGATGGTCCTGGTCACATCTGTTTGAAGAATAAACCCCGGGTTCTGTTCGATATCCCTGCATACCCTGTACGCTGAGATAATTTCTGTGTTTCTGGGGAGGGTGACCACCGGGGTTTTGTCAGACATCAGGGATGCGGCTTTTTTTACATCATCGGGCAGGGTGGTACTGTCTGCGGCATGGATGGACAGGAACAGACCGGCGGCATCGGCGATTTTTTTGATTTCAGATATGTCCAGGTATCTGCCGACTACCAGGGTTCCCCGGGGAGGTCCCTGATAGTTGCTGGGCACGATGGCATGGGATGCGATCAGAACCGCCTGGTACTCGAACATGAAAAATCCGGACACACCCTGCCGGGGATCGGAAAATTCAAACAGGGCTTTTTTTGAACGGATCTGGTCCCATACCCCTTCCGGCAGTATGGCAGCCTCTTTTTTTTTAAGGTCAATGGTTGCTGTATGCACCTGCCTGCCGGCCGAATCCACAAACAGCATAAAATGGATGCCCAGGTTGGCAAGGGTTTCCACAGTCAGATTGCTTTCGATGTACCGGGGATTCCGTTCCTCGACAAAAGCATAGGTGTCATCCCAGGGTGCCCAGTCGCCTGCAATAGAGGCCAGCCGCTGGATATCCTTTGATATGAAGTGCCAGGCCTGTACCACATCCTGCTGCACATGTTCTGTTTCCAGATCCCTGAACCCGGTCAGGATGAGCAGGCGGGAAGATAGCATCAGGCTGACAACCAGTACCAGACAGATGGAAACGATGATGATAAACGTTTTTTTTCGCAAGCCCATTTTCATACCCTGCTGTCTGCCAGCACGTCACGGACCACGGCAGCCAGTTTGTTTTTCAGTATCGGTTTCATGATAAAGGCTTTGATGCCGGCGGCACCTGCCTCTTCTTTTGACAGATTCATGCTGAATCCCGAGCACAGAATCACCGGCAGGTCCGGCCGGATTTTCATCAGCTCTCCGGCCAGCCGGTCCCCTTTCATGCCGGGCATGGTCAGGTCCGTGATCACCAGGTCGAACCGGTCCGGGTCGGCCGTGATCAGGGCCAGGGCATCCAGGGGATCGGTGCGGATCTCTGCTGTGTATCCCAGATGTTCCAGAAGCTGTCTGCCCAAATCTGCAATGGCGGGCTCATCATCCACAAACAGGATGCAGGCATCGCTTCGGGCAGCGGCAGCCGGGGCCGTTATTTCCGTTACCATTTCGGCCGGGGCGTCTATGACCGGAAAATAAATGTGAAAAGTGGTGCCCTGTCCCGGGGTGCTGGAAACAGTGATGCCTCCGCTGCAGGATTTGATGATCCCCTGCACCGTGGCAAGGCCCAGCCCGGTGCCTTCCCCGGGTTTTTTTGTGGTGAAATAGGGGTCGAAAATTTTCGGCAGAATGTCCGGTGCAATTCCGTTCCCGGTATCGCCCACCGTCAATTTCAGGTATTTTCCCGGTGAAAGGCCCGGATCTGTTTCAGCCGTATCCAGATCCAGGGTGATGCCGGAAAGTTTGACCGTCAACGCTCCGCCGCTTTGATCCATGGCATGGGCCGCATTCGTGCACAGGTTCATGAGGACCTGGTGGATCCGGGTGGGGTCCGCCTGGATTGTGCCGGAGTCCGGCTGGATCTGCTGCCGGATCTCAATGGATGTCGGCAGGGTCGATTTGAGAAATTTGAGGACTTCCTTGATGATGGGCCCGATCTGAATGGGGGCCGCATTCTGCTCTTTCTGCCGGCTGAAGGCAAGGATCTGCATCACCAGGTTTCTGGCGCGTTCCCCGGCCTTGTAAACCTGTGCAAGGTCTGCCTGGGCCGGGCTGTCTTTCGGCAGCCGGGCCATGGCCAGCTGAGAATACCCGATAATGGCGGATAAAATGTTGTTGAAATCATGGGCAATGCCCCCGGCCAGGCTGCCGATGGCTTCCAGTTTCTGGGCCTGCCGGAGCCGCGTTTCCGCCTGCCGGCGCCTGGAGATATCCCGGGTCACTCCGATAATGCCGGTCAGGCTGCCGTCTGCATCCCGGATAAAGACGGCCCGTGTCTCGGTCCACACCGTGGTGCCGTCCCTGCGGACAATTTCCAGTTGCAGGGAGCGGTTTTTTTGGAGAGACCCTTTCCCCATTTTTTTCTCCAGAGAGGTGCCCTGCCTGTACACTGTCATTGCCTTTTTGAACGACGCAGGTGTAAAACGCGCCTGCAGTGATCCGGCCGCGAATTCTTCCGGACTGAACCCGGTCAGCGGTTCCACAGACGGGCTGATATAAGTGAAGCGCCTTTCCATGTCCATGGTCCAGATCACATCGATCACATTTTCAGCCAGCAGCCGGTAGTGGGCCTGGCTCTTCTTCAGAGAATCCCCGGTCCGAATGACCCGGTCCCACAGATCATTGATGGCCCCGGCCAGCTGATCCAGTTCATCCCCTTGAAAAGACGGGTCTTTATTGTCTTTGAGAACCAGCGGCAGAACCGGCTGGTCAATATGCAATCCCCGGGTATAAGTGACCATACGGATCAGGTGCCGGGTGATCACATATTGAATGATCAGAAAGATGCACAAGGCCGCGACAAATGTTTTGACGGCATTGGAAACCAGGATCACCAGTGTTTTGTCCCAGAGCCGCTGGTAAACGCTGGTGAGGCTGGCCGCCACCAGCAGGAAGGCATGCTGGGCCCCCTCGCCGGGGTCGGATGGATAGGTGAGTTTGAATTCCCGGCAGATGGTGCGGTTTTCCGGCAGGGTTCCCATTTTTGTCAGGGTTTGTCGGGTGTTGTCCAAAGGTTCGCTGATTTCCAGGTACACAATATCCTTTAAATTGAATACCCCTGCCAGCAGCAGGTTCATCTGTTGGTAGTCCATGTTGTAAGCATGGACCGCAAGCGGCTCAAGATAGCTGTCCCGGATAAAACCGATATGACCATGAATGTCGGACAGGTCTCTGCGATAATCTGTGTACAGCTGAACCCCGGTGCTCAGCAGGGTGAAAAATGAGCTGCACAGCAGAATATACAGCAGCACCCGCCGGGTCAGGCCTGGGCGGTGGAACAAAGCGATCTGTTCCAGAATAAGGGAACGTTTTTTCAATTTCTGCGGTTTCATTTTTCCGCATCACTCCAGTCTTCAAGACCATACTTTTTCAATATCTCTGAAAGCACACCTGATTTTCTCAATTCTTTCATTCCTCGGGTCAGCATGTCAGCGTATCGGAGGGCATTTTCAAGTTCGGGTGAAAATGCGATATAAATTTTTTCCGTGTCGGCAGTACCTGCTTCGTCAAATTCATCGGGTATACCGGTTTTGTGAAGGTAATGCTGAAACACGAGCCGGTCTTCGATAAGGACGTCTATTCTGTTTGTTACAAGTTTTCTGACATTCAGTTCAAGTCCGGTTTCACCGCTGATGACCTGAACTTTTGCCGGATCTGACTGGTACTGTCTGATGTATGTATCGAACAGGGTACCGTATGAATAGTTGCGGATGACCCCCAGGGTGACATGATCCAGGGATGCCGGCCCGTCATAACGCCAGGGGGTACCCTTTTTTACATAAAAGGTGTGACAGGCAAGACCCTGTTCAACATCTGGAAACACAAAATCAGGGGTTTCTGTCATGCCGGCGCCGATGATGCCGTCATACTGCCCGATCCGTGTGCCATAGATGGCGCGTGC
>JAABSK010000127.1 GCA_011390435.1 Desulfobacteraceae bacterium
AGCGGCAGTGGTTCTGGATGATGTCATGGCAGGGGTGCTGTCTGCCTTTGTGTTGTGGGTATTATGTTTATGGCTTTAATTAAGAGGAGACAGGCATGGAAAAAGGGACAGAAAAGGAAAAAGCGGTAAAGACTGCAATGACCCAGATTGAACGTCAGTTCGGCAAAGGATCGATCATGAAACTGGGTGGCAGGCCAATCGAAGCTGTTCCCGTGATTCGGACCGGCTCCCTTGCGCTGGACAAAGCGCTGGGTGTTGGTGGCTATCCGCGGGGCAGGGTGATTGAGATCTACGGGCCTGAATCTTCCGGAAAAACCACACTGGCACTTCATGCCGTGGCTGAAGCCCAGAAATCAGGCGGAATTGCCGCGTTTATCGATGCGGAGCATGCGCTGGATGTGGGATATGCCAAACGCCTGGGGGTGGATTGTGATGAATTGCTGGTGTCGCAGCCGGATACCGGTGAGCAGGCCCTTGAAATTGCAGACATGCTGGTCAGAAGCGGTGGCGTCGATATCCTGGTGGTGGATTCGGTGGCAGCCCTTGTGCCCCGCTCAGAAATTGAAGGCGAGATGGGTGACTCGCACATGGGGCTTCAGGCCCGTCTGATGTCCCAGGCATTGAGAAAACTGACCGGTACCATTGGAAAAACCCACACCACCATTATTTTTATCAACCAGATCCGTATGAAAATCGGTGTGGTATATGGGAACCCGGAAACCACCACCGGTGGAAACGCCCTGAAATTTTATTCATCCATGCGGATTGAAATACGACGGGCCGCTCCCATCAAGGATGGACAGGAAATTGTGGGAAACCGTACCAAGGTTAAGGTGGTGAAAAACAAACTGGCACCCCCGTTCAAGGATATTGAATTTGACCTGATGTACGGAGAAGGTATTTCCCGGACCGGCGATCTGCTGGATATGGGTGTGGACCTGAACATCATCGACAAGAGCGGGTCCTGGTATTCCTATGGCGGAGAGCGTATCGGCCAGGGAAGAGAGAATGTCAAAGTTTTTTTGATCGACAACCCAGACATGTTTGAAAAAATCGAAACTGCGGTTCGGACTGAACTTGGAATTGCAACCACCGGCGTGAAAAAAGAGGCAGCCGGAGAGCACGAATAACAGATCTGCCAATGAGGAGCTGTATCATGACAGGCAATGATGCCAGAAAAATTTTCATCGCGTATTTTAAAAAACACCACCATCAGCATGTAAGGTCTTCTTCCCTGGTCCCCCAGGATGACCCCACGCTTTTGTTTGTCAATGCCGGAATGGTACCGTTCAAACGGGTGTTTACCGGTGATGAGACCCGCGATTATTCCACTGCTGTCACTGCCCAGAAATGTGTCCGGGCCGGTGGAAAACACAATGACCTTGAAAATGTCGGATATACCGCACGGCACCATACCTTTTTTGAGATGCTGGGAAATTTCTCTTTTGGTGATTATTTCAAGGAAAAAGCCATTGCCTTTGCCTGGGATCTGCTGACCAACGGATATGGATTTGACAAGGAAAAACTCTGGGTATCGGTGTTTCACGAAGATGATGAAGCCTATGATATCTGGAAAAATCAGGAGGGTGTCCCTCCGGAGCGAATTGTCCGTCTGGGGGAAAAAGATAATTTCTGGGCCATGGGAGACACCGGCCCCTGTGGTCCGTGCAGTGAAATCCATATTGACCGTGGCCGGGAATTCGGCTGTGATGATCACAACTGTGCCGTGGGCTGCGACTGTGACCGCTGGCTGGAGCTGTGGAACCTGGTGTTCATGCAGTTTGAAAAAAATGAACAGGGGGAAATGACCCCGTTGCCCAAACCCAGCATCGACACCGGCATGGGGCTTGAACGGGTGATCTCTGTTCTCCAGAACGTGCCCACCAATTATGATACCGATCTTTTTGTGCCGATCATGGAGACCGTTGGCCGCCTGTCCGGCAGGAAACGCCATGAATCCGACCGGGTTGAAGTGGCCATGAAGGTGATTGCAGACCATTCCCGGGCAACCGCGTTTCTGATCAGTGACGGTGTTCTGCCGTCCAATGAAGGCCAGGGATATGTGCTGCGCCGCATCATGCGCAGGGCCATCCGCTACGGCCGGAGTATCGGCCTGGACCGGCCGTTTCTGCACGAAACAGTCCAGACGGTTTTCGGGATCATGGATGAAGCCTACCCTGAACTGAAAGACGCATCTGCATTTATTTTGAATGTGGTGAAAAACGAGGAAGCAAAATTTCTTGAAACACTGGATACCGGCATGAAACTGCTCGAAGCCACCATTGATGATGTCATGGCAGAAAAAGCAGCAAAAGAGCGGGCACGCATTCCAGGACCGGTGATTTTTAAACTGTACGACACATTTGGATTTCCGGTGGATATCATTGCCGATCATGTCAAGAACATGGAGATCGACCTGGATATGGACGGGTTTCACAGGGCCATGGAAGAACAGAAGACAAGATCCCGGTCGACCCGGAAGTTTACCGGAGTGGGCCAGGCATACAAAACCCTGACATCCCAGGGAGTGAGAACCGGGTTTACTGGTTATGACCGGATCGAATCAACATCAACTGTTTTGATGCTGGTGAAAGATGAAAAAGAGATCCAGGCCGCCCATGCAGGAGATGCCATTGAAATTGTGACGGAATCCACGGTGTTTTATGCTGAATCCGGTGGCCAGTCCGGTGATTGTGGTGTGATGGAAAACACGGATTGCCGCATTCATATTTCAGACACACTGAAAGATCCCAGTGGGATTGTGATCCACAAAGGAGAGGTGAAAAGCGGCCAGGTCGGCAAGGGGGATGTGCTGACGCTGAGGGTGGATGCAGACCGGCGCAGAAGAACCGCCCTGAACCATACGGCAACGCATCTTCTGCATGCAGCGCTGCGAAAGGTTCTGGGCGATCATGTCAAGCAGTCTGGTTCCCTTGTGACGGATTCACGCCTGCGGTTTGACTTTACCCATTTTTCTGCGATTTCGCCGCAGGAGATTCAGGCCATTGAAAATGAGGTCAACTTCAGGATCCGTGAAAATTATCCGGTGGAAACCCGGGAAATGACCATGGAAGCGGCTGTTCAGTCCGGGGCAACCGCCCTGTTCGAGGAAAAATACGGGGATGTGGTCAGGGTGGTATCCCAGGGAGCATTTTCCCAGGAGCTGTGCGGTGGAACCCACGCAAAGCGGTCCGGCGATATCGGCGTGTTCAAAATTATCTCTGAAGCCGGGATTGCATCGGGTGTCCGGCGGATTGAAGCTGCCACAGCTCAGACAGCCCTGGATGATATTCATCGGAATCAGCAGGTGATTGCGTCGGCTGCCAGCCTTTTAAAAGGCTCCAGAGACGATCTGATTTCCCGGATGGAAACCCTGCTCAAAGAGAAAAAAAACCTGGAAAAAGAACTGGAATCCCTGAAAGCCCGGCTGGCATCAAAATCAGTTGACCGTATTGAAGATGAGATCCGGGTGGTTAATGGTGTCAAAGTGATTTCAAAGCGGGTGGACATTGAAAATCCTTCCCAGCTCAGGGATCTGGCAGATAAATTCAAAAACAAAGTCGGATCGGGTGTGGTACTGCTCGGAGCGGCTTCAGAAGGAAAGGCGTTGCTGATCTGTGTGGTGACGCCGGATCTGACCCGGACGCATCAGGCGGGTGATATTGTCAAGGCTGCTGCTAAAATCGTCGGCGGCGGCGGCGGCGGGCGGCCGGACATGGCGCAGGCCGGCGGTACAAAGCCTGAACTCCTTGACGCTGCACTGGAATCCGTTTACCAGAGCCTGTCATCATAGAGAAAGGCAGATATTTTTTCTTAACCTTTTGACAGGCTTTTGGGAAAACGGTAAACTGCTGTATCATTGTAATTCAAACCATCTATGATATTGTGGGGTCAGCAGTGAAAACACCTAGCAGAAATACTCAGCAGTGGTATTCATCCCAATCGGTAAAACAGATTGCCTATTCAACAGATGCCAGGGATTTTGCCCAGGTTGCCGCTTCCGTTCCCTGTCAGGAGGCCTGCCCGGCAAAAACCAATATTCCGGGGTATATCCGCAGCATCTATGAAAAACAGTATGGCCGGGCCTATGAAATC
Source organism: Desulfobacteraceae bacterium (assembly GCA_011390435.1). Next base: position 4,096 of record JAABSK010000127.1, read on the forward strand.
AATCGCGGTGCCAACATTCTGCCAGGTGTTCTGGGCCGGATCTGTTCGCGGCCCTGTGAGCTTGCCTGCCGCCACGGTGAACCAGACAATGGCCAGAGCGTCGGGATCTGTTATCTGAAACGTGCCTGTGCCGATCTGAAGCCTGGATCTCACCGGATCATTGAGGGGCTGTACAGCCCTTCAGGAAAAAAAGTTGCCGTTGTCGGCTCCGGACCGGCAGGACTTGCGGCAGCCCATGATCTTGCCATTTTCGGGCATACGGTCATGATCTATGAAAGCATGGAAAAGCCTGGCGGCATGCTCATGTATGGCATTCCTGAATTCCGGCTGCCACGGGACCTGCTCATGCTTGAAATCAACAATATTCTGCGCCTCGGTATCGGCTTGACCACAGGAAAGCGTGTTGGAACAGACATTTCCCTGGAAACCCTTGAGTCTGAATATGATGCCGTGGTGGTGACCACCGGATGTGTAACGCCCCGGTCTCTGGGTATCGAAGGTGAATCCCTTGAAAACGTCCATAACGGCCTTGAATTTATGCGTGCGGTCAATCAGGGCAGAACCCCGTATGTCGGGAAGAAAGTGGCGGTGATCGGTGCCGGATTTACCGCTGTGGACTGTGCGCGTTCTGCTGTGCGGCTGGGCGCAACAGATGTCAGTTTGAATATACGGAAAACCGAAGCGTTCATGCGGATTGATGAAAGCGAAAAACACGAGGCGCTCCTGGAAGGGATCCGCACGTTCAGCCTGATTCAGCCGTCAAAAATCATCGGGGACAAAAATAAGGTGACTGCCATTGAGTTTACCCGTACCCGGATGGAAAAATCAGACCGTCCGCCGTTCAGAGTGTCGGTTCCCATTAAAGATTCAACCTTCACCGTCAAGGTGGATGCCGTGATTGCCGCTCTGGGACAGACACCGGACCGGGGCTCTGTTTCTCCGTCTCTCAGCGATCTGACCATCAAAGACAACCAGGGCAGAATCAAGACGGTCTTTGCCACAGGCGATCTTGTTACCGGTTCCACAGACGTGATCTCTGCGATTGCCGGAGGGCGGAAATGCGCCCTTGATGTTGATGCTTTTCTGATCGGAGAAAAACGGCGGCAGCAGGTGGTCCGGCTTGAAGAACATCGCACCACAGACCGGCCCAGGGCATATGATTTTATCGAAAAAGTTGACATGAATACCATTGATATGGATGCGCGCATGGCCCGGTCCACCAATGAGGTGGAAACCGGCTACGCTGATGAACAGGCGTTTGAGGAATCCAAGCGGTGCTACCTTTGTAACCTGAAATATGAAATTGATCCGCTGGTCTGTATCTACTGCTCCGCGTGCATTGATGTGGCACCCAAGGACTGTATCAAAATGATCCGGGATATACCGAGAAATCCAGATGGTTCATATGGGGTGTATCAGGAGACGTCCGACTGGAATGACGTGGTCTCCATCACCATTGACAATGCCAGCTGCATCCGGTGCGGCAATTGTCTGGCGGTATGTCCCATGGACTGCATCAGTGTGACAAAAACCGAACTCATTGAAATCGATCTTTAGGAGACTGGAGGAACAATGCCCTCATCAGACCATTATGTCATTATTGGAAACGGCCCTGCTGGAAATCATGCCGCCCTCACACTGAGACAACAGGATGCAGCATCCAGGATCACCATCATTTCAGATGAGTGTGTTCCCTATTATTACAAACCCAGACTGACCGGGTTTATTGCTGATGCAGTCTCCAGGGAGGAGCTGCTGGTGTGTTCGCTGGAGTCCTATGCAGAAAAAAAAATTCAGGTCCGTCTGGGGCAGCGGGTGGAGCAGATTGACACCGGCTCAAAACACCTGCTTCTTCACCAGAAGGAAGTGCTTGCCTATTCAAAACTGATGATTGCATCAGGGAGTTCTTCACGCATCCTGCCGTCCATGGAGCCCTTTGCTTCGGCATTGAAGTTCGTCACCTCCTACACAGACGTGACGGGATATAAAGACCAGATCAAAAATGCCAGGGATTTTTTTATTTTTGGCGGTGATTTTGTGGGATTCAAGTTTTTACGGATGCTGGAGGCCATGGGCAAAAATGTCACCATTCTGATCGATCCCCATGCATTCTGGCCGTATCATCTGTCAGACACCATGCTGGACCAGATAGTGAGTTCTTTGTCCAAAACCCGTGCGACGGTCATTGTCAGGGATGACATCAAACGCATTGACGGCAGGGACGGGGCTTATCGGATTGAAACCCGGACCGGCGTTGAAAAAATCGTGGATATGGTGTTTTCATTTAATGGCATGATTCCCAATACTGATTTTGCCAGAGGATCGGGAATTGATATTGATCATGGGATTCTCGTGGATGAATATTTGAAAACCAGCAATGATGATATCTATGCCTGCGGGTCCTGCGCCCAGATTTATCATCCGGGAATCAAAAATTATACTGTTACCATTGGCTGGCCCAATGCGGTTGCCCAGGGAGAGGTGGCAGCGCTGAACCTTCTGGGAGAAAAGAAAATCATTTCATCTGTTGGCAGAAAATATTTTGATCTGGAAGGGGTGAAAATCAAAACCACCTGGTGGAACGATATTGATGATGACCCTCAACGATAATGCTCAGACAAGGATAATGATCCCATGAAAGATATCGATATAGTGATTGAAATTTGCGGCAGTGCGGGAGAAGGAACCATCTCAGCCGGAGAAATTATGAGCAGATTCATGAGTTCCCAGGGGTTTGAAATCATGTCTTTTGATTCATATCCTGCGGAAATCAGGGGGTTTGGAAAATGTGTGGCACACACACGGATCAGTGCCACACCGATTTATTCACCGGGAAAACAGGCAGATGTTCTGATCTCTTTAAATGATAAACATTCGATTTCCCAGTTGTCTGCCCTGAAAAAAGAGGGGGTGCTGATTTATGAAAGCCAGCCTGCCAGACCCCACAGGGAAAATGAAAGTGTTGCCGGTCAGGCAGCCCCGGGTGTGATCGCTTATGGCGTGCCGTTGTCCATGCTGGCCCAGAAAGCAGCCGGAAACGACAGGGGACGGAACATGGTGGCTCTGGGCGCACTCAGCGCTGTTTTTCACCTGGACCGGGAGGCGTTTACAACGGCCATCAAAAACCGGTACGGCAAGAAAAAACAGGTTGTGATCGACTCCAATGTCAATTCATTTCTGGAGGGATTTGACTGGGCAAAAGAACACATCAAAAAACAGGACAACTACTCGTTTGACGGCAAGGCACCTGGAAAACAGCGTGAAAAGCTTATTGTCAACGGAAACCAGCTGGTGGCCCAGGCAGCTCTGGATGCAAACCTCACATTTTATGCAGGGTATCCCATCACCCCTGCCACAAAAATTATGGAAATTT
>JAABSK010000128.1 GCA_011390435.1 Desulfobacteraceae bacterium
CGAGCCCCGGCAGGTTGGAGACATCCGCCAGGAATGCCTTGATGTCCGGGTAGAACCCATCCGCTGCTATCCGGGTATTGAACCGGAGAAGATTCGGTACCTGGGTTTCGGCCGGCATGAAAACCAGACTGTCACTGATGATCAGGCCGTTTTTATCCATCAGGGTCCGAATATCGGTCCCGTAGTCGGTCAGATGAAAGGCCGATGGAATCTTCCCGTATATTTTTTCAAGATCTTTTTCCAGCACCGCCCCTGTTTCCTTTGTCAATATCCGATGAAATCCCGGCGGGTTCCGAATCTCGGACAGGGTTTGCTGGAGCCCGGCCACCTGGTCGATCTGATCTTTTACCAGGAAAAACCGCGCCCCCATATTGCCCAGGATGATCACCAGGCACACCAGGATCCCCAGTTTAAATTTTTTCGTCATTTCCATCCGCAATCCACCGGGCTGTCAATTCAAACATGATCCGGTTGTCTTGACCCACCTCTTTTCGGGACAATTCAACGTCGAACCGGGGAGACCTGGCCATACTGTCCATAAAGGAAAATACGGCGGACGGGCTGTCGGATTCCGCCTTGATCCGAACAATGGTCAGGCTGTCAGTGAAATTCAGGTGCATGATATCGACCTGTTCCGGCTTGAGGATTTCCAGCTCCGTGAGCACCGCCAGCAGCGGAAACTGTTCCTGGCGCATCATCTTTCCCAGCGGTTCATACACCGCCTGAATTTCGGCCTGTTGTTTCTGTCGCGTCCGAACCCGGTTTGCCGCTTCTGTTTTTTGCTGTTCCATCTCATGGCGTATCTGCCGGACCCGGTTTTCATATTCAGTGATCACCCGGGCATTGGCCCGGTAATCCACCACATTGACACCCGTGAAACCGACGGCAACACAAACCGCCAGCGCCAGCAGGGGCATCAGGATTTTTGCCCGGGGCTGATTTTTTTTCATCAGGTTTATGGATATCGGGTTCATGACCATATCAACGGACAATGCCTTTTTGGGCCGCCCCCAGGGCCGCAGTATAAAAGGGGAGGGGATTGTCTTCCATACGCATGCCATCCGAAGGACCATCCCACTGAATCAGGGCGGTTTCATCCACAAACGTAAAATCCGGAGAGGTGCCGGTTTTCTTTTGCCTGCCCTGGAGAAAATGAATCAGCTGGGTTTCATCTAAAATAATGAAATCGATGTTTCTCACGTTTTCAAATACCTGCGCCATCAGATTTTCAGATTTGATATAGGAGGCGATAAAAAATTTTTCGATCTCGTTTTCAGGAAATTCACTGTTGTAGTACTGAATCAGCAGGTCCACATCATTGATGGCGCTGCCCCCGTCTTTTCTGAGCATTCCTTTTCGGGTGATCCGGTAAAACAGCGGCAGCCCGTTTAAGAACACAAACAGCGTGATCACCTCGTCAAACAACCCCAGATATGCCATGACCCCGGTTTCCGGCAGGCTTGGGGCATAAAAATTGAATCGGGCCAATCCGGCGGGTGCCAGGAGCACCGGCCGCATCCCGCCTGCCTTGAACACCGCCTCATACTGGGCCAGGATACGCTCCATGCCCACGGCCACCAGAAACACATGCCGATTGTCTGAATCCTTTCCCCAGTTTTCCCAGGAAATTCGTAATTCCTGTTCTGGAATACCATAGTTGGCGGCGATCCGCCACACCAGCATCCGGCCGATATCCCGGAAGTCTTTGGGCAGATCTGTGATTTTCTGGATCAACACCTTGACACAGGCATCGGGCAGGGCCACGTGAATTTTTCCGGAGCGGGTCCGGGGATACGCTTTTTTCAGACAAACCGAAAGTACTTCAACGTCTTTCACATTCAGATGCTTGAAATCGGGGGTCAGGGTTTTTGTCGGAATTTTGACGGTCTCCAAATGCTGAATGGACATCCCTTCCGCTTTTCTGATCACAGCTGCGGCCCGGATGCTGTCTTCGGAAATCTCGATGCCGGCACAGGTTTTTTCCCTGAAGGCAAAGCCCATCACATGCCTTCCTGATTGATGATGGTGACCCGGTTGGCCTCTTCCAGTGTGGTGACCCCGGTGATCACTTCGTTAATGGCGGCATCCCGCAGAAATGTCACCCCTTTTTCCTGGGCGTATTTCTGTAACACGGTGCCGGATGTCTGTTTGATCAGCATTTCCCTGATGGTGTCGTCCAGTTCCACATGTTCAATAATGGCTTTTCTGCCATGATATCCTGTTCCTTTACAATTTTCACACCCATTCGCCTCGTAAAACAGGTAATCTTTGAATTTTTCCGGGTCAAGCCCGCATTCCACTAAAGTTTCCGGCGTTTCTTTTTTTTTGGCTTTACAGTCGCACAGCACCCGGATCAGGCGCTGGGCCACAATGCAGTTGAGGGCGGTCACCAGGTTGTATGGATTGATCCCCATATGGATGAACCGGTTGATCACCTCAAAAGAAGAGTTGGCATGGACGGTGGCAAACAGCAGATGGCCGGTCAAAGCGGACTGCAGGGCGATCTGTGCGGTTTCCGGGTCCCGGATCTCCCCCACCAGAATTTTGTCGGGATCATGACGCAGAATGGAACGCAGCCCCCGGGAAAATGTCAGCCCCTTTTTCTCGTTCACCGGGATCTGGGTGATTCCTTCCAGCTGGTACTCCACCGGGTCTTCAATGGTGATGATCTTGGTGTCCCGGGTATTGGTTTCCGACAGAGCCCGGTACAACGTGGTGGTTTTACCGCTGCCCGTGGGGCCGGTCATTAAAAACATGCCGTAGGGCGCCCGGATCTGGCGCCGGAGCCGGACCACCTCTTTGGGGTCCAGATCCATTTCGTCCAGGCTCAGGTCTCCTTTTCGGGGCGCCATCCGGTTCTGGTCCAGGATCCGGATCACCGCGTCCTCCCCGAATATGGTGGGCAGCACGGATATCCGGAAATCGATGTACCGGCCCTTGATCCGCAGTTTGAACCGGCCGTCCTGGGGAATGCGCTTTTCTGAAATGTCCAGCTCTGACATCACCTTGAGCCTGGAAATCACCGGGTTCATGTGGCTCAAGTCCAGCGGGTCGGTGATCTGATGCAGCATGCCGTCGATACGGTACCGGATGATCAGTCCGTCGGTCGACCCTTCCAGATGGATGTCACTGGCATTCTTGTTGATGGCGTCCAGAATGGTGGAATCCACCAGCTTGACCACCGGGCTTTCCTGAGCATCCACTTTTTCACTGGAGATCTCGTAATCGCCCTTGTCCGATTCCTTGACAACGGCCAGCCGCATCTCTTCGGACACATCGAGCAGGTCCCTGGAGGCATCCAGCTTGGAGATGAACCGGTGCAGTTTTTTTGCACTGACCAGCACAAACGAAAACGTATCCGGCAGAAGGATGTCCATATGATCCACCACCCGGAAATAATCGATGGGGTCGGCCACTGCCAGCACCAGGTGGTCGCCCCGCCGCTGAAACGGAACGACCTTGTTCTGGATGATAAAATCCACATCCAGCAGGCTCGGCTCATCCGAACTCTCTATCTCCTCGAAACGGGCGTACTCGCAACCGTGCTGGGCCGCGATCAACTGCGCCAGTTTTTCATCATCGATCAGTCCTTCGCCGATGAACAACTGCCCGAGCATGCGGCCGGATATGTTTTTCTGAGCCAGGATATGGTTTTTCTGCTCCTCGGTAAGAAACCCGAGTTCCACTGCCAGGTCCCCGATACGTTTTTTCTTTCTCAGCTTCAACATGGGCGGGGTCATCCTATGGTTCCAGCCATCTGAAAGATGGGCATGTACATGGCCAGCATGATGAATCCGATGACAAATCCCATGGCCACCATGAGGGCCGGCTCGATGGTGGAGGCGATCATGGTCAGGGTGTTGGTTACCTCTTTTTCATAAAAACGGGACAGGTCGGACAGCACCTTTTCCAGGCGGCCGCCCCCCTCCCCGGCACGGATCATGCGCAGGGCCATATCCGGAAACACCTGCACCGCCTCCAGAGAGTCGGCAAAACTCTGCCCGTCTTCCACCCGGCGGATGGCTTCTTCGATGCCCGCATGGATCCGGCGGTTCTGTATCAGGCCGTTGGCGATGGGCAGGGCCTGGTTCAAAGGGGTTCCCGCGGCCAAAATGGTGGACAAAGAAGACGAAAACAGGGCCGTGGCATAAATCACGGACAGGTTGCCCACAAAAGGGAGTTTGAGCCACAAAGTATCAAACGCCAACCGTCCCCTGTCGGTTTTCAAATAAAGGGACACACCCGCAAAAATCAGTACCAGACAGATAAGGATCACCTGGAACCAGGACCGGACAAAGTCGCTGATCTGCAGCAGCCATTGGGTGAAAATGGGCATGTCTGCGCCGGACTCAACAAAAGTGCCGGTGATGGCAGGCACCACAAACATCAGCAGAAAGGTCACCACAGCCAGGGAACAGACCGTCAGGATGGCCGGATAAATGGTGGCGGACTTGATTTTTTCCCGGATGGCCTGGGACCGTTCCAGGTATTCCAGATATTTTTCAATGGCATCCGGGATGTTTCCGGCGGCTTCTCCGGAACGCAGCGTGGCAATATATAAAGGAGAAAAATACGGCACATGCTTTTCAAACGCATTGGTCAACGATTCTCCCTCGGAAATATCGTTTCTGATCTGCTGCAGTACCCGGGAAAAGTGTTTTTTCTCATTGTTCTTCAAAATACCGTCCAGGGCCATGACCACGGGGATCCCGGCCCCCAGCAGGGCCAGAAACTCATGATTGAAAGAAAAAAATTCCTTGAGACCGGGTTTCTGCCGGCCGATGGAAAACCCGGCAGACATCCCCTGGGACGGCTTTTTCGCCTGAATCAGAAACCCGCCATCCCGGGCAACCATTCGCTCAAGGGCAGCCACAGAATCCGCATGAATCATTTTTTCAACGGTGCTTCCGTCTTTCCCTGCAACTTTGCATCTATATTTAGGGGACATAATATTCCTTATTTAGGGGACATGATACTAAATTATTCAGTTTTTCTTGGCCCCTTCGGTCCGGTCTTTTTCTTTTTCATCGATCGACCCGTTAGAATCTCAAGCCGATTGATAAATGCATCACTTCCTAAGGGGCGGCCTGTCCTCTCGTGTTTCTGGAATGCATCCCTTTGATTTTGATCAACTGGATAATGCAAAAACTCATCCCACTTATCCACATACGCCAATAATGGCTCGACTGCAACAAGAGAATCTTTTACAAGCCTCAAGTGTGCCCTGCAGGAACTCCACCGGTATTCTTCTGGTCTCTTAGCCAGCCCCGCTCTCACTGGATTTAGTTCAATATACCTGGCAGCGGCCAGCAGATGGGGCTCATCTAAAACAAAGGAAGCGAATCGACCCTGCCAGAAGTAGCCCCGCCAGCCTTCCCTGAAATTCACCTTCCTTGCGTATCGTCTATGGGCTTCACCTATGGCGGAAGCAAGCCCGTCAGAGGTTTCCGGAACAGCAATCAAATGCGTGTGATTGGGCATCAGGCAGTAGCACCAGATTTCCACATTGAAATGGTTGCACCATTGGGTCATGAAATCAATATAGGCCTGATAATCTTCATCTGAAAAGAATGTCTGCTGCCTTCGGTTCCCCCGCTGAGTGATATGGTGGGGATAACCCGGGGCTACTACTCTCGCTATTCTTGCCATAATGGACTTTATTTAAATCAACCTGAGTTTGTCAATATTTTTGTATGATGTCCCCATAATCACCCATGTCCCCATAATCATAATCAAACTTGATTTTTTTCCTGAAACTTTTGCAACAGCAGTCGGTATCGCTCCTGGAGACGGCCAAACGCTACAGTTATTTTTTCATTTCGCTCTCTTTCCTTTGATAGAGCGGTTTTCAGGTCTGATATCCGGGCATCCCGACAGAAATCGGCCCGGGAGTCCATTTCCCTGATATAGGCAAGATACGCTTCTTTTTGCTGATGAAAATATTTTTCCACGCGCGTAATGCCCTCCAGCATTTCCCGGACAGTATTTTTATCATTCAGACAGGCATCTGCCCGGCTTTCAGACCCAAGGCCGTGCGCGGTCTCTGACACGGATTCCGAAGATGCCGCAGATCTTCTGGTAATGATACCGATGCCGCCCTTTTCCTCGATGACTTGTTCCACAATCTGCTCGTCAATGGTGTGCTGGCCCTCGGCATAGGTGTAAACCAGGCAGCCGTCACACAGCAGGTTGATGGTCCGGGGAATGCCGCAGGAGACCTCGAAAATTTTGTCCACAGCATCACGGGTGAACAGGTCCGGGTCTCCGCCGGCTTTTTCCAGGCGGTGGGCAATGTATTGACCGGTTTCATCCCGGTTCATGGCAGATAGATGATAGCTCACCGCAATACGCTGGGCAAACTGCTCCAGCCGGGGATCAATGATCTTTTCCCGCAATTCCGGCTGCCCCACGATCATGATCTGCATCAGCATGTCTTCATCGGTCTGCAGATTGGACAGCATCCGGATCTCCTCGAGCACGGCTTCTGAAAGATTCTGGGCCTCATCGATGATCAGCAGCACTTTTCTCCCGGCCGCATAGCGCTCGATGAGAAATTCATACAGAATCTCCAGAGCCCGGGATTTTGATATATCATCCTCATGCTCAATCTCAAACTCGCTCAATATCAGGCGGATCAAATCGTCGGTCAAAACATTGGTATTGAAAATCACCGCCACATCCATATCAGATCCGATCTGGTTGAGCAGGTACCGGATCAGGGTGGTCTTTCCAATCCCGATCTCTCCGGTAAGCATGACAAACCCCACCTTTTCGGTCAGCCCGTACACCAGAAAGGTCAGGGCCGCAGAATGGCTTTCGCTCAAAAACAGATACGAGGGGTTGGGCACCAGATTGAAAGGCTTTTCCTTGAACCCGTGAAACGCCTTATACATCTTTCTCCTTTATTTTATGGGGACATAATTATGTAAAATTATGATACAAATTATGGGGACACAATACATAATTTTTTAACCTCCACTTACTCCAATATTGTATCCCCATGATTTTAATATTGTGTCCCCATAATTTCATGTCCCCATAATTCTTTTAATATTGTGTCCCCATAATTCACATAATTCATTGTGTCCCCCATTAATGGAGCTTGTTGAGGACGAAGCCGAGGAATTTTTCCGGGGGCAGGAGGGAGACGGCTTTCTGCACATCTTTGCGGGAGGTGTTTCCCGCTTCCACCACCATGATGATCCCGTCCATCATGGGGGCCATGGCAAGGGCTTCGGCATGTTCCAGCACGGGCGGGGCATCGAAAAACACATACCGGTCATCATACCGCCGGCCCATTTCCGTCACCAGGTTTTCCATCTTTTTCGAGGACAGCAGCTCGGAGGAATCCGCCACGGTCCGGTCCCCGGAAATCACGGTCAGCTTGTCGATTCCCGGCCAGATGATCAGCTCATTGAGAGGGGTGTCGTCCAGAAAGTAATCGATTAAA